>JAFXVI010000062.1 GCA_017524595.1 Lachnospiraceae bacterium
CGCTCCCATCCTGCCGATTATATCGGATCCTCTGAAAGCCCGTTTAAGTATCCTTGCAAGCTCAACCAGTACACCGTCTGCACTGACACTGTTGCTCATCTCCCTTAAGTCACCGTAATCATCAACATCAACAAGCATAAGACTGGGAACGGCCTCTGCACTCATTGTTCCAATATACTCATCCGTAAGCCTCAAGAAAGTCTCACTGTTATACAAACGTGTAAGAGGATCTTTATTCTTCTCGCGTTCATCATTACTGTTCTTAGTCTCATCATCAATATATGTCATAGTGCCATAAAGTACACCGGCACCGGCACCGTCGCCATTCTCCCTAATCCTTCCCTTTATCTGGTACCAGAAAAATTCTCCTGAAAAATCAAGAAAGCGAACATATTCCATCTTCACTTTGCCTTCTTCCGGCGGCACTGTGAAGAAAGATATCGCTTTCTTTACATCATCGCTGTGTATCTTACCCCTTGCACCTATATTTTCCGCAAAAGCGGAAACAACATGCGGTACAGGTATATATTTGTCTATATTATCAGAAAAACTGATCACATCACTTCCCGGATCATATTCAAAAGCTATGATATCATTAAGATCTATGACATCCCTGAACAGATTTTCTCTTGAATTATTCATTGGTCTACCCCGTCTCTTTCCCAAAGCACTGTTTTCAATGAATATACAGAATAATTATACATAATAATCAGGTCCACAACAAGCTTTTGAACAATTTTATAACAGATTTTCCATAATTCTTCTCTTTCATCCAAGAAAGCCTGAAAAAACATGATTCCCATAGTCTATACCCCTGTCGGTAAGCATGAAGCGTTCGCCTGTCTTTACCAGAAGGCCTTCGTCCGTAAACTTCTTTATCTCCCTACCGTACTGACTTATAAGCGATACTCCAAACTCCCTTTCAAAATCATTTGCCGACACTCCTTCACTCATTCTGAGCCCAAGGAACATGAATTCCTCCATGCGATCCCTCTTAGTAAGTTTTATCTTCTCTTCAAATGGTATTTCAGACGGAATATGGTTTACATAATCTTTGAATATCGAGGTGTTTTTGTATCTAATATTCCCGATAAACGATGAAGCACCAAGCCCGAATCCGAAATAATCTCTCCTCTTCCAGTATGATATATTGTGCCTGCTTTCATGATCCGGTATTGCGAAATTGGATATTTCATATCTGCTGTACCCATACTTTTTAAGTCTTCTCACCGTTTCGTGATACATCATCCTCTCGGTATCTTCATCAACAGGCCTTCTCTCATCCGTACCGTATTTTTCATAAAAAGGCGTACCTTCTTCTATGATCAGGCTGTAGGCCGAAATATGCTCCGGCGACATGTCCGCGATCGTATCTACTGAATACATAAGTGAATCCATTGTCTGATAAGGTATCGCCATCATAATATCCACATTTATATTTTTATATCCAACATCTCTTGCATCCCTGTAAACATTGACAAAATCCCTGAAACTGTGAATCCGTCCCAATGCTTTCAGTTCATTGTCGTTTACCGACTGCAAACCGATACTAAGTCTGTTTATCCCGTATTCTTTATATGCACTGAGCTTCTCATTTGTAACCGTCCCCGGGTTAACCTCTATGGTTATCTCCATATTGCAGGGATCCGCAATATCAAACTCATCAAAAATGCACTCAAGAATCCTTTCTGTCATATGGACATCAATACAACTGGGAGTTCCACCGCCTATATAAATGGTTTGCAGATTATATAAAACATCAGCAACGCCATACCTTGATCTACGTCCCTTTATCTCATCAATAAGAGCAGATATATATGCTTTCTTCTCTTTTTCATCCGTGTTGAACGAGAGAAAATCACAATAATTGCATTTATGTACACAAAACGGTATATGTATGTATATTCCAAGGGGGATTTTTTTTTCCATAACAAACATAAAAAGCAGGAAAGCTAAAATGCTTCCCTGCTTCTATTATAATTTAAACACCTGTACTGATTACGACTTTAAACAAGATACAATATGATCTGCGTAGTATGATTATTATAATTCGCGACTTATATAATCCAACTACTGTAATTCCCGGATCATATGGTATTCCGTTATAGCGATTAAAAAAGTGATCTGTTCAATCCAGTATCTATCAAAAACCAAACTTATACGATCAAATAAAGGACTTACAACAAAAACTGAATCTTCCTGTATTCCCTTACGGAGCACCTACAGTCGCATGTATGGATGCCAGATATGCGATACCCCTTGCAAGCCCATCTGCTGCCTGGCGGCTAACCTCTGCCTGTGCAGCCACTGTTGCAACATTTATCGAATTAAGGTATGCAAGTCCACTTTCAGCACCTGCTGCCGCCTGACGGTCTCTGTCAGCTGCAGATGCCACGGTTCTTGCATTTATATCATTGAGGAATGCCATCTCCCTCTCAAGACCCTTCTCAGTCTCGGGAAGAAGTGACGGATTAACAGACTGAATATAATCTATTTCCTTCTTTGCGCTTGCGGCAATCTCAGCATCCCTTGCATTTATTGCCGCTACAGTTGCCTCATTGATCGATTTAAGGTATGCTTGTCCTTTTGTAAGGCCTTCAATTGCCTGACGATCTCTCTCTGCCGCTGCTGCTGCAGTGGCTTTATTAATTGAGTCAAGATATTCCTGTCCCTTTTTAAGACCTTCAACTGCCTGACGGTCTCTATCAGCTGCTGAAGCTGCCGTTGCTGCCCATATTGATTCAAGATATGCCTGTCCTTTGGTTGCGCCTTCTGCTGCCTGACGATCTGTTTCTATTGCTGCTGCTACAGTAGATTCCTGTATTGACTTAAGATAAGCTATTCCTCTCTCGTATCCGCTCTGAGCTTCTGCAACAACAGATGAAGTCTCAGGAGATATCTGTGTAGACTTAAGATATGCCATGCCTCTCTCGTATCCGCTTTGTGCTTCAGAAATAACGTCTGCCTTTACAGGTACCACAAATGCAATTGCAACCAATCCTACCAAAGCTGCCTTGGCGATAACCTTACCTAACTTGCTCATAATCTCCATGTTCTTCATAATCAGATCCTCCTTTTGATCGTAAGTCGTTTTTGTTGTTTTTTATTTGTTACACGTTTTCGAAAGCGTGACTATATTATAAATCAAAATACTCTATTATGTAAAGTGAATTATTTGAATTTTCAGGAATTCTTAAACAATGTGCCGAATTGTCTAAATATAGTATATAATTAGAAAAAAAACCTATATGTAGTATGGGAAAATGAATCATAAACATGCGGAAATCACTCTGTTTTTATCAATCCGCATATTCGTCGGGCATCATTCGTTTATTCGTATTTGTTTCAACCATGAATCTGTTGCCGGATCACATGGTAACACAAAGCAAAAAATGATCATAATATCTTCAGGGCAAATCCGGTCTGTTGAGAAAATGCATCTTCCCTCTCTTATCATACCAGGGATCCTTTGGATTATACACTGCATAGTTGCGTATATTACGCTGAGTCCGTTTGACTATATCCTGAATATCTTTCTCTGCTGTCTTCACATCCTCTGATAAAAGATCTATCTGATGCTGCATGAGCATCATCATGCGAGCCATATTCCTCATTATATCGATTATGTTTTTATGATTCTGCTGCACAAAATCACCCATCTCACCCTCGGACACACGCATGGCATAGACATCTGTATACGCAACGACCGTATATATCGCGGGTTGGTGAAGCAGCAGACCAAACTCGCCAAAGCAGGATTGAGGGCCTATTATGCCAAGCAGGACTTCCTGATCTGTACCATAACCCGTATACAATTCCACATTTCCCTGCAGTATCTTGTACATATCAATATTGATCTCGCCTTCCTTAAGTATCACGCTGTCCTGAGGGAAGCTTATTATCTTTCCTGTATTATCCATAATTCATCCTCTCTTTCCTACTTGTCATCGTCCAACTTAAGCACACTCATGAATGCCTTCTGTGGTATTTCGACATTTCCTATCTGGCGCATGCGCTTTTTGCCTTCCTTTTGTTTCTCGAGCAGTTTCTTCTTTCGGGTTATGTCTCCGCCGTAACACTTGGCAAGCACATCCTTACGCATGGCCTTTACAGTCTCGCGGGCGATTATCTTGCTTCCAATGGCTGCCTGTATCGGTATTTCGAAAAGATGGCGCGGTATCTCTTCCTTTAAACGTTCACACATCTTCCGCCCTCGCTCATATGCGCTTTCTGCATGTACTATGAAGCTTAATGCGTCAACTTCTTCCTTATTTATAAGTATATCAAGTTTTACCAGCTCTGATTTCTCGTATCCCTTCATCTCATAATCAAAGGATGCATATCCCCTGGATCGTGACTTTAAGGCATCGAAAAAGTCATATATTATCTCATTAAGAGGCAGTTCATACTTAAGAAGAGCCCGGGTCTCTTCCATGTATTCCATGCTGACATATTTGCCGCGTCTTTCCTGACACAGTTCCATTATCGGCCCGACAAAATCCTTAGTTACCATTATCTCAGCGTCTACTATCGGCTCCTCCATATAATCTATCTCTGAAGGATCAGGCAGATTGGTCGGATTAGTCAGGTCTATAACCTCACCGTCAGTCTTATGTACCTTATAAATGACGCTCGGCGCTGTAGTCACAAGATCAAGGTTATACTCCCTCTCAAGCCTTTCCTGAATTACCTCAAGATGAAGAAGCCCGAGAAATCCACACCTGAATCCAAACCCGAGCGCAACAGATGTCTCGGGCTCATAATTAAGGGAAGCATCGTTAAGCTGAAGCTTCTCGAGCGCATCACGAAGATCGGGATACTTTGCTCCGTCAGCAGGATACATACCACAATATACCATAGACAGAACCTTCTTATATCCCGGAAGTGCTTCATCGCATGGCTTCTCTGCATTGGTTATGGTATCACCGACCGCCGTATCTCTGACATTCTTAATACTCGCCGTGACATAACCTACCATTCCCGCAGATAATTCAACACACGGAATGAATTGTCCCGCTCCGAAATATCCAACCTCAACTACCTCGGCAGTAGCACCGGTAGCCATCATTCTAATGGGGGTTCCTTTCTTTACAGACCCGTCCATCAGGCGCACAAATGCAATGGCTCCCTTATAGGAATCATAAAGAGAATCAAATATAAGCGCTTTAAGCGGCTTGTTTCTGTCACCCTTCGGTGGCGGTATTTTGCTGACTACCTGCTCAAGCACCTCATCTATTCCGATACCGTTTTTAGCCGATATCCTCGGTGCATCCTGCGCTTCTATCCCTATCACATCTTCTATCTCATTGACTACGCGTTCAGGATCCGCACTCGGCAGGTCTATCTTGTTAATCACGGGAAATACGTCAAGATCATGGTCTAGCGCCAAATACACATTTGCCAGCGTCTGTGCTTCTATGCCCTGAGCCGCATCCACCACAAGAATAGCTCCGTCACAGGCCGCAAGACTTCTTGACACTTCATAGTTAAAATCCACATGCCCCGGTGTATCAATAAGATTGAAGATGTATTCCTCACCATTCTTTGCCTTATATACAGTACGCACTGCCTGTGATTTTATTGTTATTCCTCTCTCGCGCTCAAGATCCATATTATCAAGGATCTGAGCCTGCATCTCACGACTCGTAAGTAACCCTGTACTCTCAATTATCCTGTCGGCAAGAGTTGATTTGCCATGATCTATATGTGCTATTATACAAAAATTCCTTATCTTGCTCTGATCTATATTTGACATAAAGCCTCCGAAGTCACTTGAATATTGAAACAGTCTGTTTTATCTTATTATGAGCATTATAGTAACGGATAAGCGCAAGGACTATCAGGATCATAAGCAACATGGTAACAGAACCCGAACAATCGATGAAAACATCCTTTATCGATCTGTTCCTTCCTTCAACAAAGCCCTGATTAACCTCATCAGCTACAGCTATCATCGCTGCAAGGATAAATGAAAAAATAAATGCAATGCTGTTCCTTAAGCGCCTGCAGTATAGGAACACAAATGTAAAGAAGGTAAGCAGGCCAAACTCGGTAAAATGCGCACCCTTTCTTACATAAATCTCATATTCCGGAACCAGATTCTGTATCTTCTCCGCCGTCCAGCCAAAACCCAGCAATTTGTTGACAATATAAAGAAGTTTCTCGGTCACAAACTTGCTAAGTTCACCCGATTGATCGGCATTATCATTTCCAAATCCAAGAATGAGCATGATCGAAAGTATCACCGGCAAAAGCTGGATCACAAAAAGTGTGATACGGTTTATCTGCTGTTCATGCCTGCTCAGCGGAAGCTGAGACTCATGCTTAAAAGCAATATAACTGTGATATATGAGCCAGAATACAATATATCCCATGATCGCACCGCCGGTGTTCAACAGGATATCATCTATCTCAAAAAAACCGCGCCCTGTTAGAAGCTGTGTGAGCTCTATGAGCATACTCGATACAAAGGCTGCCAGCACAAGGTTCCACCATTTCTTAAAAAATCGGTTCATAAGCGGTACCAGCACGCCAAAAGGGATAAACAGGAGCACATTCTCAAGTGCAAATGCAGATAAAGATCCATCGGCACTCCAGGTCCCGAATATCTCAAGATTGACATTAACTGCCCTGCTTCCCGCCTCGCGCCCTGACAAGGTGATCGACATCAGGTATGACAGATATACACACAATATACCAAACAAACCGACTGACACCATCATCTGCCACAGTTTGTCGCACTTTTTTCTTCTTAATTTCTTTACTATATTCTTTGTAATTACAAAGAAAATATATATAAGGACTGCCTCACTTGCAAAAGTCAATGCCTGATCATCAAAGCTCCGCAAGGCAATCCATATATCATTAAGCGCTCTTATAAGCATTCAGTCTGCTCCTTAAGTATAATGAAGGAGTATCTACCTGTATATAATATCATCCCTTGAAGGACCGTTGCTTATCATGGTTATCGGGAAACCTATCTTCTTCTCTATGAACTCAATATATCCCCGGCAGTTCTCGGGAAGTTCCTCATATTTCCTGATCCCGCGTATATCGCACTTCCATCCGGGAAGGATTTCAAGCACAGGCTTTGCTTTCTCCAACAGCCCTGTTGTAGGAAAATCAGTCGTAACCTTACCATCTATCTCGTACCCAGTACAAACAGGTATCCGGTCAAGATATCCCAGCACATCAAGAACCGTGAAAGCAACATCTGTAGTTCCCTGGATACGGCAACCGTATTTACTTGCTACACAGTCAAACCACCCCATTCTTCTAGGACGCCCTGTCGTTGCGCCATATTCTCCCCCGTCTCCGCCACGGTTCCTTAATTCATCAGCTTCATCCCCGAAAATTTCGGATACAAATGCCCCCGCACCGACTGCCGAAGAATATGCCTTGCATACGGTGATTACCTGCTTTATCTCGTAAGGCGGTATGCCGGCACCTATCGCTCCGTAAGCCGCAAGAGTTGACGATGACGTTACCATTGGATAAATGCCGTGATCCGGATCCTTAAGTGAACCTAGCTGTCCTTCAAGCAGGATATTCTTACCGTCCTGTATTGCATTCCAAAGGAACAGGGAAGTATCACCAACATACGGTTTTACCATCTCCTTATATTCCATAAGGGTATCATACAGCCCATTCTCATCAATCTCAGGCTTGTTATACAGATCCTTAAGCATTACATTCTTTATCGTACATACCCTTGATATCTTCTCCTTAAGCACTGCTTCATCATCAAACAGTTCGCTCACCTGAAAACCGATCTTGGCATATTTATCCGAGTAGAACGGTGCTATACCTGACTTTGTGGAGCCGAATGATTTTCCGGCAAGCCTTGCTTCCTCATATGTATCAAAATCAATATGATATGGCATTACCATCTGCGCACGGTCAGATATAAGTAATTTGGGCATGGGAACTCCCTTGGATGTAATATCGTTTATCTCCTTGAACAGAACCGGGATATTGAGAGCCACTCCGTTACCTATGACGCTGGTGATATGATCATAAAAAACCCCTGAAGGAAGCGTATGCAGTGCAAACTTGCCGTAATTATTGACTATGGTATGTCCTGCATTTGCGCCTCCCTGAAAACGCACCACTATGTCAGCATCCTGAGCAAGCATATCTGTCATCTTGCCCTTGCCTTCATCACCCCAATTAGCTCCTACTATCGCCTTGACCATCCTGTTTACCTCCTTTGGTACGAGAAATACCGCTTACGACTGTCTCCTCATGCCTCACTAAATATCCTGTGTTTATTACTATACATTAATATCTGCATGCATTCCGAGTATTTCCTTATTCTCATCAAGCATCGGCTTTATCACTTTGCCAAGATATGTATCCACCTGCTCGGGCGCACGTCCCACATATTTCTTGGGATCCATTGTCTTTTTCAGATCTTCTGTCGACATGTTAAAGATAGGATCATCCGCTATGAGTTCAAGGAGATTATTATCCTCTCCATTCTGTTTAACGTTCCTTGCAGCTTCCATGGACAGTTCCCTTATACGCTCGTGAAGTTCCTGCCTGTCTCCTCCCGCCTTAACGGCATCCATCATTATATTCTCAGTTGCCATAAATGGAAGCTCGCTCCTTAAATGCTTGTCAATAACCTTATCATTTACCACCAGCCCGTCAACAACGTTAAGGCACAGATCCAGAACTCCGTCTATCGCAAGAAAACCTTCCGGTATGCTGAGCCTCTTATTTGCCGAATCATCAAGCGTCCTCTCAAACCACTGGGTTGCTGATGTTATCGCAGGATTGAGAGCATCTATCATCACATAGCGGCTTAATGACGCAATGCGTTCACTTCTCATGGGATTACGCTTATACGCCATGGCTGATGAACCTATCTGGTTCTTCTCAAACGGTTCCTCTACTTCCTTAAGATGCTGAAGCAGCCTTATATCATTTGAAAACTTATGGGCACTCGCTGCAATACCGGCAAGAACGTTCGCCACTCTAGTATCCACTTTCCTCGAATATGTCTGTCCGGACACAGCGAAGCATTCCTTAAATCCCATCTTCTTTGCGATCATCGGATCAATCTTATCTATCTTCTCATGGTCTCCGTCAAACAGCTCAAGGAAACTCGCCTGCGTACCTGTAGTTCCTTTGGAACCCAAAAGTTTCATAGTTCCCAATACAAAATCAAGCTCCTCAAGATCCAGCATGAACTCATTTATCCACAGTGTTGCTCTCTTACCAACAGTAGTAGGCTGCGCCGGCTGAAAATGAGTAAACGCAAGCGTAGGCAGCGCCTTATACTTATCTGCAAACTTTGACAGTTCCCATATAACATTAATAAGCTTCTTCCTTACTAGTTTAAGAGCCTCTGTCATCACAATGATATCGGTATTATCACCCACATAACATGATGTTGCTCCAAGATGTATTATACCCTTGGCCTTCGGGCACTGAACGCCATATGCATACACATGGCTCATCACGTCATGCCTGACAAGCTTCTCCCTCTCGCGTGCCACATCATAATTGATATCCTCGGCATGAGCCTTGAGTTCTTCTATCTGTTCATCGGTAATATTTAGTCCAAGCTCCTTCTCGGTCTCTGCAAGAGCTATCCAAAGCTTCCTCCATGTAATGAATTTCATATCAGGCGAGAAGATATATTGCATCTCCCTGCTTGCATACCGTTCCGATAATGGACTTACATATTTATCTGTCATCTTTCTTCCTTTCTGATTCGTCACGAGGTGTAAGCTTTTTCTGATTTACTTTACACTTCCCGAACTTGATTAGTTGGATGCAATGATATATAATCTTATCACTAATGATAACGGAGTCCGTTCAATGCAGGAAAAACGTAAGGAAAAACGAATACCAATAAATATCCAGCTCTCTGTATCAGACCTTTATACCGGCGATGCTTCCACCATATCGGACATCTCATCTCCGATCGAAGTCACCGATATCTCCGCCAAGGGAATAGGTTTCATATCAGAAGCAGTTCTGCCGGTCGGCTTTCTGTTTATCGCCAACATAGAACTCGACAAAGAACTCCCTCAGATAATAACCGACGTCCGGATAATACGCAGTCTGGCCATCGGCGGCAACATTTATCAATACGGTTGCGAATTTGTATCCATATCTCCCCGTGTCTCAAAGATGCTTGATGACTTTGAGAACCGCCTTAAAGCCGAGTGACCAAGTGAAATACTATCATGTTTCCCGTTATAAATCAAGAAATGCCATACTTTCGCAGCTATTACCTTTTTATTCATATTGGCTGACTATAGCCAGTATCTCCTTGCTGAACTTGGGATACTCTCTTACGATGTCCTCTATCTCTTTCTTGGACATATCAAGACTGTAACTATTGAAATCCATTCCTTTTTTAAGCTTCTTGCGTTGTATGATAAGACTTCGCCTCATATCCTGCATAACATCGTCATCGGTAAGGATATTGGTCTGGTAAACAAACATCGCAGGATCATTCAGCCTGTAATTCCTTAGCAAACCCGCCAGCTCTTTCCTTGCCTTTTCAAGCTTATCCGCCACTTCCTCGGAATGATGTCTTGCTGCCTTCTCTTCTTTATACTTTTCCCACATATAGCTTAATTCATAAGAATTGTTAACATTGTATTTGGAATAGTAATAATCTATGAGATTGGTCACATTCACATATTTGATCTTTACACTGTTCTGTAAGGTTATCGCCCTGTTAAGCTTTTTTTCGGTCTTGAGCTGTTCAGCCTGCGCATTCTTATATGTGACACATACAACCGTCAGCGAAAAGCCAAAGAAAGCCAGGATGATATAGTATCCAATTCTGACATCGAACTTAAGCGTAACCTGAAGCGCAAATAACAGCGCAGCAGCAAGCACAGATATAAATGAACATATAAAGGCAAGCGCTCTGGAATTAGATGCCTTTTCTTTCTCCTCCCTTCGTTGGTAAGCCAATGCACCCTTCTCGCCCTCAAGGAGATTCAGATCACGCTTCACCTTCATCTGATAGTCTTCTTCTTCCCGCATTTTCTTGATGATTCCTGGAATATCTTTTTCCTGCCTCTCCATATCACGATATTGGGATTCAGTGATCTTAGTCAGCGGACGGACATATTTCTCCTCATCCAGTTCAATCTTCTCTATCTTTTTCGCGCTTCTCTCCAGCTCTGTATACTGGCTTAATGACAAGGCGCATATCTCATCAATATCGGCAAGCTGATCCGTTATGCGCTGATACTCCTTCTTCTGTCCCTCCATATCATCGGAAACAGCCTTCATCTGCTCGCATTTATCACGGATGTAAAGCTCACGCTCACGATAATCAAGAATATTGATGTCTGCACGTCTTAAGGGAGCACGTTTCAGCCCCTCGCTTATCTCTTCGACGTCATCTTCCGGCTGCATGCTGACGCTAAAATCGAACTCATCGTCATCATCGCCAAATCCCAGCTTGTCCAGAATAAAATCAACTATACGCATATCATTACCTTAGTATCATGTTAAGCCTGTATTCCCGCTTCCATGAATCAAGAGTATCTTCCACCTTATCATAGTACATACCTACCCTGCCGGCCTCCTTAAGCTCTTTAAGAGACTTCAGCTGCCCGGCGTACCTGTTCGGTGTCTTTTCATAATCATCTCTGGTATCAAGAAGCCTGAGCGCCGAATCAACAGCCCGCTCAGGATATCCGCATCTTATCAGCATCCTGTCATACTGTTCCTTGCTCATATACAAGTTACAGCAGATAAGATGCGAAACAAGACTCTCTTCATCCATATTAAGCCTGTATGCTTCCAAATAATATTCAGCCGCTTTTTCAAAAAGCATCATCCTGGCATATGTAGTACCCATATTATGAAGCACCGCTGCATATAGTATCGGCTCTGCATCCATGTCTATCTTCTCCAAGGTACTTATATACTCATCGATGGCTCTTGCGAACCTTCTTGCTTTCAACAGATTATCTCCCCTGCTCTTATGTTTTCTGGCAGGACTTAAGCCGGAACTCTCTATAAGTATCTGCTTTATATTTCGCTTCTCATCTTCGTCGCAGTAATCTATACCGTTAAGTATAGCCATGACAAAATCACTCAGACTCCCGCCTTCGTGCAATATCTCTCTTAACTTCTTTGCAAGTTCCGTTAGTTTAAGCTGCCTGTCTAGAAATTCGCACAGCTTATCATCCATAAAATCCTGATCTATGGTATGTGCGTTCTGCGCTATCAGGTAGCATAACTCTTCTGCCGAATATATATTTATTCCAAGTCCCACGACGCTGTACGGCATTTCAGCCGACTGCGCATGGCATAACATCAGATTAGACATCCATGGTACCTCATACTATCTTTACTTCCTTCTCCCACTTCATGCCTGAAGCTGCGAAGATCTCACCAAAGCCCATATCCTCTATCGTTATCCTTACCGTATCTCCCGAGCTGAAGCTCACCCTCATCCTGAGCCTTGTAGTTTTGGGGGATCGGTTCGGTATGCCGTCAAGACTAACCATTATACTGCGTATCTCCTTGCCATCCAGTGGTGTTACAATCAGCTCTACCCTGCTGCCCTGTATCAGCAGGACATCAACTACAGTGCTTATATCAAACCAGTTCTCACCGCCATCCGCAAGTGCGATATACTCCTCCCTGTCTCTCCGGTTTACGTTCATCCCAAGATTGAACTTAAGCTTATCTTTTCCCAGAAAGATGTACTTTGAATTAAGTTCTGTGGGACGTAACCTGTCAACTCCGTAATGGCAGGCGCCCTTGGAATACATATTCCTTCCCTGAAAAACGCGGCGACCCATGCACAGGAATCTTATGGTATCCTTACACCACTCGCCTTCAAAACCATCGCCCAACAGATATACCGATCTTACCGGGCGGGTGGAAAGAAAATCATGCATGAGCTCCTGCATGGACTCATCCAGTTCCTTTATCTGTTCTTTTGCCGCTTCATGTGCTTCCTTATAAGCTTCTTTCTCCGCCTCGTCCTCATCCTCCGGTTCATCCGGTTTCAGAATATGCGCATCCGGAACTATGACACCATCAAATACAGCCTCGTCTATCACACCGACTATGGGCGTAGTCTTATGGTTCATCTTCAAATGGTAAGCGACCATATCCTTTCCGTTATGATCAAAAACAACACTCTCCGTTCCCCAAAGTTCCTGCTGCTGATGTATCATATAATAATATACGCTCTCACTGTAACTTTGGAACAGTATCCTGTCCCTGGATACCGGTATTGCAGCTGCCACACGTTCAAGAACAGACAACATGTCCTTATCAAGCCTCGGTACTGTAAATATGAAGCTCTCTATCTGCTCTACAGCCACATACACCGACAACAGATTCAGGGATTTCCTGATAAAAAGTATGAGAAGATCGATTCCGCTGAAATTCTCACCATCGATAACGAGGGAATTGCCCGAAACGGCAAGCGAAAGGATCTTGCCCACTTCCGCTTCTCCTTCATTCCGTATGAGACGTTCGGCTTCAGTACCGAAGCTCCATTGGTTAACCTTCCTACGCTTGCATAAAAGTGTCGGTATACCCAGTCTCTCGTTTTCCCCATCCGAAACCAGCGTTTCCGGGCTGTCATTATTAAGTTCAAAATAACTGATCTGAGTCAGGTCATCATTCAGATCGTATCCAACTACGTACCTTGTATCTGTTTCCATCTATGACTCTTCTTCCTACAGGCAGGTAAAGATCCTGTCCGTAAAACATTCATCCCTCACGTATTCCTCCATCAGCTCCATAAGTGTATCATCATCCTGCAGAGTCTTGCTTACTACCATGTCATTTAGCAGCCCATACCTGGATTCTCTACCATCCGATACAACATCCGAAATTGATATCGCATCGGAAAAGGTGAGCTCCTCACGGCCGGCGTCTTCCTCTGTAATATAATATTGCAGATTCTCACCGAAGAACAATATGAACTCCTTCGAGAAAATACCTCCATACATATTCCTCATTTCCTCGGTATGATAATTCTCTTCCTCTTCATCACCTTCGATAAGATAATGAAGTTTAACCCTTACACCCGGATTTGTCCTATACTCAACTATGGTTTTGTCATTATATAGCGTAAGTTCCGGCAATATTGATGTGAATTCCCTGAAGAATACAAAAAAAACGTTTCTTTGGATAAATTCCTTGAGAAAAACAATAAGCATATCTTTTATATTTTCATCGTATTCTTTCTCATCCTCCGCATAGTGCTTGAGCAAAGCCAGCTTGCATGCATCATTCAGTTCCTCGCCACGTCTGTAATTCTTGGCAAGATGTTCAAACACTCTGTTATCAAGCATCCTCTCCTTAACAAAATAATCATAGGCGCTGTATGACAGATAGGCCAGTTCAACTCTTGTATTTGAACCCCGTCTCACATATTCCTCGAACAGATCTTCCTTCTCACCGATGGTTGTTCTGGTTTCAAGCATCTGAATAATAAGCTTCTCCATAAGTTGAAAACAATCAACATCAAACTGTCTTGCCGCCTTCCAAAGATTACGAAGCTCCTTAGTGAGCCCGTTAAAGTTCTCTACAAGATATTGCAGGGTAAGAACATCATATTTACCGTTAATGAACGCGTGGTAGGCGACCTTAACGAGCATCACATCATACAGCTCTTCTTTCCTGCCTATCATATGCGAACATATCCTCACTATAGTCTTTACCGGAACCTTCTCGGCGCCATATACAGTTATAAGGTCGTATGCCTCATCATACATTCCTCTTATAACAAAATATCCGACCAGTTCAGCACGATCCCTGGCATTTAATATTCTTGCATCTATATTGATCAGGAACTCATCAAGCGTCGATATCTCATTATTGTCATAATAATGCCTGAGAAGTTCCATCCTGACATCGCGCTTGAAATCCTCTGTTATCTCGATCGAATCAACAAGGCTCCTGCAGAAATCGGCATTGTCATCGTCCACGGTTATATAATGCCTGCGACCGTTGCACAGATACAGGTTAAAGCCCGGATTATCTGTTACATAATTCCTGATATAAGGGATATATAACGATTCATCCATCAGTTCAGTAACCCTGTTCTTTGGCACTATGGATCGTACTCCGCGCGAATCCTCGGTAAATACCATATGATTACCACTGTATATCTCAGGATAAGCATGGCCGTCAACTACAGGATATATCCTCTCTCCAACTATTTCCTCCTGTATAACACATATCCGCCTGACATCCGGATCATCCACCTTTACATCACAGGTGAACAGAAGCTTGACAAACTGGCTCACAATGTTCGGATTTATGGTATCAGGCGTAAGTATCTGCTCATACAGATACGCAAGATCTGTATTGATCCTCCCGTTCATCACCTGATCTATCGCAAAATCCCGCATGGCAGGCTCATAATCTTCGCACAGCTTCTGTACTTCGAACCTGTGATGCAGCATATTTGAGTACAGATAAGCCAAATGCACATAATCGAGATGATTTCTGAACCCAAAATACATAATAACCGATTTGGGCAGAAGTTCTTGTCTGTCTAGAGGTATCGACAGCATATAGTATTCATACAGCTTCGTGATACGAAGCTCCATCTCCACACCCCTGCTGAACCACTCGAAATACTTCTCATCAGACTTTCCTGCCTTGATAAGCATTGCGCAGATCGCACTCACCACATCAGGATCCTCGGTTATCCTGTATATCCTTATCAGAAGCTTCAGTAAAGTATCAGAAAAATCCTTGATCCTGGCACACAGATACAAAATCTGCTTGCACAGTTCGTTGTTCATCAAACCGTTTTTGGCTGCCCACATCAATATCTGAAGCTCAAATTCATCCAGTCTGTTAAGTGCCACCGGATTGCTCACAAAATATTGATATGCTTCTACATACAGAATGGGACTTCTGCACCCGTTCCTGTACTGTTCCTCTATCAGTTCTATCTTTTGCGAATGATTGTTGGAAAGATCCTCGTCAAGATATAAAAGAGTCCATAATATCCTGTAATCTTCACGATTCTGCTTATAAAGGTCTTCAACTTCCTCCGCTACTTCGTTGATATAGGCGTCATCGCGCATATAAAGAGTGGTAAGGTACAGATAATAGCTGTACAGAGTGGGATTTTTCTTTTGTATCTTAAGATCGCTCTCGACATGGTCAATGATCCACTTGGCTTCGTTATATCTCTGGGATACCAAAAGAAGCTGCGCCTGGAACAAACGCGATTCCGGATTCTTTTCATCAAGCACATTAAGCCTCTCGACGATCTTAAGCGAGTCACGCACCCATGTATTTACATTGATATGCTTGGTTCTGAAAGCAATATAACAACGCATGAGGCGCAAGGTTAAATTCCTTTTCTCCCTGCGTTCTATCCTGAGGCCCTCATTAGACATCCTCTTTGACGCCACGATAGTAACATCCAGCTTCTGGTGCGAACTCTTAAATATCAGCCTGCCGAAGTTCTTGCCCTCATGCAGCTTGTCCTCTTCGACGAAGAACACAAACCTGTGTACATTTCCGAGAAAATCATTGGAAGTAAGCCTGTCCTTCTCTATGCGTAAAAATTCGCAATCCGTTGTAACATCAAGATTCACATGACCCCAGGTGGATTTTCGCACCGGAAGCTCACAACGCAGTGACTCTGAAATATTGGTAAATTCGTGTATTGTCTTATCCACGCTGTAATAAACAGGCTGCTTCTTATTCACCGCTATCAGGAAATTGTCTACGTTCTCGTCATCTCCGATGAGATTGCAGAATCCTCTGTACTTGATATATTGAGACTTCTCACTGCCTTCGAAGGCCTGTCGAAAATCCTTTGAATAGAATAAGGATACAGCTTCCTCCCAACTCATCTGTGCCTGATTTGTGAAGTGGAAAAGATTCTTGACGCTCCCCATAGAGCTCTTAACTATGCTGCGCACAATGGAAAACGCAAATGGTATATAATATTCGCCTTTATTGGATACTATCTGGACATCGCCCTTGACTATATCACCCGGCTCTAAACCGGTTGAATCAAACAGAAATGCAACATCTACACATTTGGCATCAAAGCTGTCCACCCGACACACAAGACGCATGCTCGAAGTATATATATTACCTGAAGCAGGCAGTTCATCAATGCTCTCAATGGTGAAAGAACCTTCATATATCGCGCCGGCAGGGATTGATTCCTCGATTCTTGACACGGAAAAAGAGAGTTTTCCGCTTTCATAATCGAAAAACCCGTTCAGCAGCTTGTCAACAATTTCATGCAAGTTCCTCACCACACTTTACTTGACTTTAGATAGATTTAAGTATACCATATCTCCGTCCACATTATCAATTAAAATACTACATATAATAAAGAAGGTAATGGTACCATGATTCATCATTCCGACCATTTTCACGGAAGCGATCTGGAAAAGATCGAGAGGTTATATGGCATAAAAAGAGAAGATATCACAAGTTTTTCGGCAAATGTCAATCCACTTGGGCTCTCTGACAAGCTGCGCAGGACACTGGCCGAACACCTTGATGTCATTACCGGATATCCCGACCGTGAGTATACCGCTCTCCGCAAAGTGATAGCCGGATACTGCGGAAGCGAATATGAACACATCATCGTTGGTAACGGCTCGACTGAACTCATTTCATTATTCATACAACTAAAACATCCCCGCAAGGCTCTGATCGTGGGTCCAACATACTCCGAATATGAACGCGAGGTGTCTTTGGGAGGCGGAACATCGCTGTATTTTCCATTAAAGGAAAAGGATGACTTTGTTCTCAATTATGATGAATTGACTTCACAGCTTAACGAGAGCATCGACCTTCTGATCATATGCAATCCCAACAATCCTACTTCCACTTCGGTCTCAAGAAAAACCATGAGACATATACTGGATGTCTGCAAACAACATGATATATTCGTGATGATAGACGAAACATATATTGAATTTGCTGATAACTGCGACGAGGTTGATTCCATACCGCTTACCGGTTACTATAACAACATAATAATCCTGCGCGGAATATCCAAATTCTTTGCTGCCCCGGGGTTGAGGTTGGGATATGCCGTGACAGGCAACATGGAACTCATCAAGAAGATTAATTCAAGAAAAGATCCATGGACCATCAATTCACTCGCCGAAACAGCCGGACAGCTGATGTTTACGGACAATGACTATATAAATGCCACCAGGGAACTGATACATTCCGAAAGAAACCGCGTTACCGAAGCGCTGCGTTCAATAGATGGCCTTAAGGTGTACGAACCTTCTGCCAACTTTGTTCTTTCAAAGATAGAACTCGAAGATATGAATGCAGATATCCTGTTTGATAAGTGCATAAGAGAAAAAATGATGATCAGAAACTGCTGCACATTCCCGTTTCTTGACAACAAATACTTCAGGATATGCTTTATGTCTCCGGAAATGAACGATAAACTCATAAGTGTTATACGAAAAACAATGAATCAGGAGAGGGATTGACCCTCTCCTGTCATTCACATATTATATCCGGTTTCAAAAGCCTGTTTGTTAATATCAATAAATTTCGGTTTTACCGTTCTGTCTATCACATCAAACCACTGCTCTTTTGAAAAATCCATGTGTTTCGCGGCTACGCCTATCACTATCACATTAAATACCTTTGGATTTCCAAGTTTCATGGCTTCATTCATGGCATCAACCGCTATCACCTTGTGCTTTTTGCTCAGGTTTTCAATTATTCCTTCGGGATACTGGGCTGCACCTATAACAACCGGCATAGGATCTATCCTCTGGGTATTAACGATGAGCACCCCATCCTTCTTCAGGAAATGCGAATAACGCATAGCCTCAAGCTGTTCAAACGCTATCAGTACATCTGCCTGTCCTTCTTCTACAATAGGCTCGCTAACCTTATCGCCGTACCTTACATATGTAACCACAGAACCCCCTCGCTGAGCCATTCCATGTACTTCGGACATTTTAACATCGTAGCCGGCACTTAGCATTATACCGCCGAGTATCCTGCTGGTAAGAAGCGTACCCTGACCTCCAACACCGACTATCATTATATTTCTGGTTTCCATTATGTCACTCTCCCGATACCTTAGTTATTATCGCAATAAACGCCATTATACCGGCACATCATTTATTGCCCCGAATTTGCACTGGCTCTTGCAAAGACCACAGCCGTTACACATGGTTTCATCTATATGCGTTGCGCCGCTCTCAAGCTTTGTTATCGCAGGACATCCGGGTTTCATACACATTCCGCATTTTTTGCAGGCTTCTTCATCTACCTGACAGGTATGCGTTATCGGAGTTTTATTAAGAAGAACGCAGGGGGTCTTTGTAATGATCACCGAGACCTCATCCTTTGAAAGTTCTTGTTTCAGAAGCTTTTCCAGTCCTTCAACATCGAAAACATTTATCTCATATACATTCTTTATTCCCATTGCCTTGCAAAGAGCGGGAATACTTATTGCCGGAACCGTATCACCCTGAAGTGTTTTACCGGTTGCCGCATGATCCTGATGTCCCGTCATACCAGTTGTCGAATTATCAAGTATCATTACCGTACCGGTACCCTGATTATAGACCATATTCATAAGAGAATTGATACCCGTGTGCATAAATGTCGAGTCTCCAATTACGGCCACCCAGTTCTTAATGTAATCTTTACCCTTCGCCTTCTCCATACCATGAAGCGAAGAAATGCTTGATCCCATGCATACAGTGGTATCAATGACATTAAGCGGCGGAACCGCTCCCAGAGTATAACAGCCTATATCACCTGCCGCATGTATTTTGAGCTTATTAAGTACGGTAAATGCACTTCTGTGGGGACAACCCGGACAAAGGATCGGCGGACGTCCCGGAACACTTATCTCTTCGTTTATATAAGGTTCCTGCTTAAGAACGGTTCTTCTTAAGAGATTTGCGCTGTACTCACCTTGAACAGTAAATATTTCCTTGCCTGTGGCTTTAATTCCCCATGACTTGACCTGCGTTTCAATGAGCGGATCAAGCTCCTCAAAGATATATAATTTATCTACCTTTGATGAGAATTCTTCTATCAACCGGCGAGGCAGCGGATTAACAAGACCAAGCTTCAATACCGAAGCATCAGGAAGCGCTTCCTTAACATACTGGTATGGTATACCGCTTGTAATAACACCTATGGATGTGTCATTTATTTCCATCCTGTTTATAGGAAAATCACATGAATCCTCGATAAGTCTCTTCTCACGTTCCTCGACGGCAAGATGGCGCAGCTTCGCATTACCCGGCATCATAACATTCTTGGAAGCATTCCGCTCATAAGGCCTGTCTTCTATATCCGCCCTGTTTTCAAGCGTTACAAGCCCCTGAGAATGCGACAATCTGGTTGTTGTGCGGAGTATCACCGGCGTATCATACTTCTCGCTCATCTCATAAGCGAACTTGATATAATCCTTAGCCTCCTGAGAATCAGAAGGCTCGATCACAGGTACCTGCGCGGCACGCGCAACCATTCTGGTATCCTGCTCATTCTGGGAACTGTAAAGTCCCGGATCATCTGCGGCTACAAGAACAAGACCGCCGTTAACGCCGATATATGATATCGTATACAATGGATCCGCAGCGACATTGACGCCAACGTGTTTCATGGATGCAAGAGAACGGACCCCTGCAAATGAAGCGCCTATTGCCACTTCCATTGCCACTTTCTCGTTCGGTGACCACTCACAATACAACTCATCCTTATATTTGACCATATTCTCACTTATCTCGGTACTGGGCGTTCCTGGATATGCAGCCGATACCTTGACTCCGGCCTCATATGCTCCCCTGGCGATCGCCTCGTTTCCAAGCATCATGACTCTCTTTTGTTCACTCATTTACATACACTCCCAATCCCGTCAAGACTGTATTACCCTTACCCAGCCCTCCGGCACTTCCGCCAACGGCTTTTTGACTCTCTGAACATTATAAATGGGTTTTATCTCCCTTATCCATCCTTCCGGTGCTTCTATTGTCCCCATTTGTATACCGGTAAGCGTATCATAAAGCTTCTTTGTCACGGGACCCATCTCGTCCATTCCCGACGGGAAGCAGATTTCCTTTCCATGATCATTGATCTTTCCCACAGGCGATATAACCGCAGCAGTTCCACACAGACCACACTCGGCAAAATCCTTAACCTCGTCAAAGTATACCTCTCTCTCTTCTACTTCAAGCCCAAGATACTGCTTCGCCACTACCATGAGCGAACGTCTTGTGATCGAGGGCAGAATGCTGTCCGACTTGGGTGTAACGAACTTACCATCCTTTGTTATGAATATAAAGTTTGCGCCACCTGTTTCCTCTACCTTTGTCCTCGTTGCTGCATCCAGATACATATTCTCGTCAAATCCCATCTTATGCGCATCAACAATAGCATAAAGGCTCATCGCATAATTTAGTCCCGCTTTTATATGTCCGGTTCCGTGAGGCGCTGCCCTGTCATAATCACACACTCTTATCGATATTGGCTTGATGCCATTTTTAAAATAAGGACCAACCGGAGTAGCGAAAAGTCTGAACTGATATCTCTCAGCCGGCTTTACTCCGATCACCGGCGAACTTCCGAACATGAAAGGCCTTAAATACATTGTAGCTCCGGAACCATAAGGAGGTACAAACTCGATATTACCGGCCACAACCTTATCAACAGCTTCCAAAAACCTTTCTTTCGGAAAAACAGGCATCTCAAGTCTTCTGCATGAATCTGCCATTCGCTCAGCGTTCAGATCCGGACGAAAAGTCACGATCCTTCCATCTATTGTTGTATAGGCCTTCAGACCCTCAAAACAAGTCTGTGCATACTGAAGAACTCCCGCGCATTCACTTATGACCAAAGTACTGTCCTCTGAAAGAACTCCTTCACCCCAGACTCCGTCTTTGTAATTAGAAACATATCTTACATCCATGGGTATATACATGAAGCTCAGATCATTCCAATCGATATTCTTCTTATCCATTTAAATCATCTCCTCCCGATATCATCTTCATAACACTATCTAATAAATATATACGATATTTTCTATTAACGCAAGACTGTCTCTACCTTATTTATAATTTACAACGTCATATGTCTGTGCTATAATTTTCGTAAGTATGCGTGATTTGTGCATACAATAGGCATCAACGCGAAAGGCATAAATAATATGACTTTTATTGATAAGATAAAGGAAATATTGTTCAGGGATGTCACAGGGGAGGATAAGCTGAAGGATCTTGTTTTTCTTATCCGAATCCTGTGTATCATAAATATCGTATCCAACTCTATATGGTGCGCATTTTTCGCGTTGTCGTTAAACAGCCGGCTGTATCAGTGGTCGATCGCTTTCATTGTAATCTATATCCTGACTTTCTGGATGACATATTGGGATCACAGCAACACCAATGTCTATGTATATGCAATCGCAACGATCCTGTCAATGCTTGTATACAGTTTTTCAATAGGTCCTGTACCGGGTTATCTGTTTACGCTGTATTCTCTGATACTGCTGTTTTATTTCAAAACAGACGACAATCCGTTATATAAAGCTATTACGGCAATTATAATAGCAGTAATAGTGATCGGGGTATGGTTTTATCTTACAAGTGCGAACATAGTCGTTGCATTTACCAGACGCCAGGCTCTGATACTTCTGCTCACGAACACTATATACCTTTCTCTTACCTTTATTACCATATCATACTCCTTTTATCTTAAATTCGCGTCTAACGAACACAAGATACTGAAGTATGCCAAAAAGCTGGAGAAACTGGCAACACTCGATCCTCTGACGCAGCTTACCAACAGGCGCGGCATGACAAATCATTTAGAGAGCTTCATCGCTGATTCTTCAAGCCAGAATCAGCTGTCTCTTGCGATCAGTGATATTGACTTTTTCAAGAAAGTTAACGATACCTACGGGCATGATGCCGGGGATTATGTATTGATCGAGTTAAGCAAGATGTTCCGTGAATTCATGCGTGACAAGGGCTGGATCGCAAGATGGGGCGGCGAAGAATTCCTGTTTGCCTTTGAAGGTACGAACGGAGACTATGCTTTTGAACAGCTGACCAAGCTTAAATACTCAATAGAAAAGAAAGAATTTTCCTACAAGGAATACAAATTCAGTGTCACAATGACTTTCGGCCTCGAAGAATACGATTCTTCAGCCGACATCTCAGAAACGATCAAAAACGCAGACAACAAGCTGTACCAGGGTAAAGAATCAGGAAGGAACCGTATAATTTATTAAGAGCCCGTGATCACGGGCTCTTTTCTATAAATACTGTTTCGGCTCATTTCCTTTCATATCGCCTGAATGTATATTCCAGATCAAAATAATTCATCTCCTCACTCTCACTCTTAAGCTCCCAGTCGGGATCATCGTCAAGATTGGGGAAATATGCATCGGCTTCATATTTGTGATCGATAAATGTTACAATAGCCGTATCACAGTACCCTATCAGCTGTCTGTAGATGCTGTCGCCTCCAATAATATATATATCGTTGGTATCATACTCCTTAAGCTGTTGCATAAGTTCTTCTATCGAATGAACCACGATCGCATCCTTTACCTTATACTTTGCATCCCTGGACATTATTATATTAGTTCGGTTCTTTAGCGGAAGCCCCTGTGGAAAAGTTTCAAGTGTCTTGCGTCCTAAAACAACCACTCTTCCCGTGGTAAGCTCCCTGAAATTCTTATGGTCTGCCGGTATCCTCACAAGCAGATTTCCCTTGCAGCCAATCGCCCAGTTTCTATCTACTGCAACTATTAATTTCATATGGTTCCTCCTATTAAATATGTATTGCCCCCTCACTTTCGTTCGGCGGCCTGTCGTCGGAACCATCTTGAATTATGCTTCGCATAATGGTTCCTCCTAAACCGCAACCGGTATACTGATCTGCTCTCCGTACTTATAACCGTCAAGGCGGACATCATCCTTGGTAAATGCATAGAAATCCTTAACATCCGGATTGAGCCAGAACTTAGGCGCATCATATACCGGCCTCTTTATCAGCTCTTCAACCAGTTCGACATGTCTGTCATATATATGTGCATCAGCAATAACATGAACAAATTCCCCGACATACATATCACACACCTGTGCAAGCATATGCACAAGCACTGCATATTGGACCACATTCCAGTTATTTGCCGTAAGTACATCCTGCGAGCGCTGGTTAAGTATCGCATTCAATGTCAGTTTATCCTCGCCTTTTCTCTGCGTAACGTTAAACGTCATGCTGTAGGCACAGGGATAAAGCATCATCTCGTGAAGATCCTGATGAACATAGATATTGGTCATGATGCGACGACTGAATGGATTATTCTTAAGATCAAAGATCACCCTGTCAACCTGATCCATCATTCCCTCTTTATACTGATGCTTAACACCCAGCTGATAACCGTACGCCTTGCCTATCGTACCATTTTCATCAGCCCAGGCATCCCAGATATGCGAACTCAGTTCACTCACCCTGTTTGATTTTTTCTGCCATATCCACAAAAGTTCGTCTGTCGCGCTTTTGAGCGCTGTCTTTCTTAATGTTATAACAGGAAATTCCTTACGAAGATCATATCTGTTCACAACTCCGAATTTTTTGATCGTATATGCGCTCGATCCGTCTTCCCATTTAGGCCTTACCTTCTCACCCTCCGTACTGCAACCGTTTTTAAGGATGTCCCTGCACATATCAATGAAGACTCTGTCTGCATAACTCATCTCATCTTCCCTTTCTTATCTGTCCCACTTATCGCACAGTGAGTTTATCTGATCCGCGAACCGCGCAAGATCCTTGTTTGTTCCGCCTTCATTATGCTGTATAACGGTAAGCAGCCTCTGGCCTGCCGCAACCAGTCTCTCGAATACAGATGAAAGTGCACGTTTCTTCTTTGGTGCGATCCGTATACCGTCAGCCTCATATATGAATTCATCCGTAACAAGATCATAACAGGTCCCGGAATATGGCGCATAAGTATCAAACGAATACTCTTCTTTAAGGTACTCAGCAAAATCATCACACACCTGATCCTGCCCGTGTACTATGAATACCTTATTCGGATCATTCTTAAATCCTCGCATCCATGCAGTCAGACCTGCCTTATCAGCATGGCCCGAAAGTCCTGCGAGCTTGACTATTTCAGCCCTCACTTCGACCGTCTCCCCAAACAGCTTGACTTCTTTTGCACCATCCACTATGCTGCGTCCCAGAGTACCTACTGCCTGATATCCCACAAACAGTATAGTACATTCAGGACGCCAAAGATTATGTTTGAGATGATGACGTACACGGCCCGCCTCACACATACCTGAAGCCGAGAGTATGACTTTGGGTTTCTCATCAAAATTGATCGCCTTACTTTCATCAGAAGTAATCGAAAGATTAAGTCCATGGAATGTTATGGGATTTATTCCCCTGTTCACGAGTTCCATAGCCTCGTCATCGAAACAGTCCATGATGTTTTTATTAAACACGCCTGTAGCCTCCACGGCCAGCGGACTGTCCATATATACTTCAAAATCATTGTGCCCGGGAACCAGCTGTTCTTCCTTGATCTGGCGGATAAAATACAGCATTTCCTGCGTACGTCCAACTGCGAAAGACGGTATGACAACATTCCCGCCCCTGTCAAATGTCCTTTTAAGTATTGCTGACAGCTCGGAAACATAATCAAGCCTTCCCTTATCATGCAGCCTGTCCCCATATGTTGATTCTATCACAACGTAATCCGCCTCATCCACAGTCGCAGGATCCTTGATAAGCGGCTGGTTGAGATTGCCTACATCTCCCGAAAATACGATCTTCTTACTCACATCTCCTTCCGTGAGCCACACCTCTATTGCTGCAGACCCCAGAAGATGCCCTACATCCGTGAAGCGAATCTTTATGTCTTCATTTACCTTTACAACAGTATCATACTTACATGGCACCAGACACTTGATAGCCCCGTCAGCATCCTGCATGTTGTACAGAGGAACATACTCTTCAATATCCCTTGTCCTCTTAGCCTTACGATTGTGCCATTCAGCTTCAAACATCTGGATATGGGCACTGTCTCTTAACATTATGCTGCACAGATCACAGGTGGCATCCGTAGCAAATATCTGTCCTCTGAAGCCTTTTGCATACAGCAGCGGAAGCAGTCCCGAATGGTCTATATGTGCATGCGTAAGGAACACATAATCCACTAATGACGCATCTACCGGCAGTTCAATATTCTCATAAATATTGATCCCCTGCTCCATTCCATAATCAACCATCATGTTTTTCCCGCATGCCTCAAGAAAATGACAGCTCCCTGTCACTTCATGAGCTGCACCTACAAAGGTTAGCTTCATACTCCTGTTCCTCCCTTGTTCTAGATATTAATAGCGGTCCGACTCATCGCGTTCCCTGTCACTTATATATTTTGTTATCTTCTTTCGCATATTAAAAATAAGAATACAGATGAGCACGACCGTCAATATAATGAATATAATTATGAGTACCAACAATGACTTGTTATCTCTGTCAGCGGCGCCAAGGCTGCCGCCCCTTCCTCCAAGCAGGAAAGAAAAATCACCCACTTCCTCGCGTTCTTTAGCCATATCCTCTTCCGCCTTCTTCTTAGCGGCGGCAGCTTCCTTCCTCTCCCGCGTCTCCTGTGCTTTCGCCTCGGCTTTTCTTGCCTCCTCTTCCAACAGATCGGCACGTTCCTCCAGTAATGCTGCCATATCTATATCCTCGGACAAACTGTCAGTATACAGTTCATAACAGTTATAAACACGTGCGGTTATCTTACCTCTGTATCCCGTTGGTACACTGTATGTACCGCTCATCCGGCTCCTGCCGTCTTCCCACAGCAACAGGTCGGCATAATCCTCAGGCAGCGCTTCATCGGGATTGCCAAGAACCAGACCGTAATACATCAACCGTCCGTCCGGCTCAGATGCCTTCACCTCATATGTAACCTCTCCCGTGTCTATATTAAGATCCGTAATCTCCAAACTGACTCCTTCCGGAGCTGTCAAGTCAGGCTCCATACCCCCTTGTGGAGCTTCCACAAAAACCGTAGGACCCACTTCATCATAAACGGTATCCATGCTAAGGCCATAATATCCTGCAACGCCTGCCGCATCCAGTCTTCCCATGCGTTCCCAGTCTTCCCTCATACCCAGACGTTCATAATCAATATGGTTATCAAGATATCCATGTTCAATTATGATGACAGGAAGGCCTATCTCGCATCCGTGCCTGATCACTCCGTAATAATCGTTCCCATTGTTTCCTATACGTACCTTAATCCCCTTGGATACAAGACCATCATCCATCCACTGCTTCATTATGCACTGGGCAAGACCATTCCCCGTAGCATAACAGTTTCCAAAGGCCGAAGTAAATATTTCAGATCCGTAAAACAAATGCGATTCCGAAGCATTGTAGTGACAGCTGACCATAACATCCGCTCCCACACTCCGGGCAAAATCAACCCTTTCTTCCAGCGAGATTTTTCTGTCATCCTCTCTGGTCAGATATACCTCAACATTATTATACTTCTCAAGCTCCTGCTTCATTGCAAGCGCTGTCAAAAGATCAACATCCTTTTCAGCCAGATCATCCTTGTAATGCGCTCCGTTCTCGGCATCGTCAAGCCCTGCGCCCCCGTGTCCCGGATCTATGACCACTACAACTGTCTGTGCTGCTTTTACACTTATGGACATCGATATACATAATACCAGAAATAATAAGATCCCAGCTGCCTTCTTCATAATATCTCCGAATACATTTAAACAATAATATCTTATCATTTAATCGGATTATGTACAACAAAATAAGAGCGGATGCCGATCTATTACTTATCTGCATCCGCCCTCATTCAGTTTCTTCTGTTCCCAATGGACTGTACCTCTCACTTCTGTTCCGAATACTTCACCGGTGTCGTATAATTTATATGAACTTTTAAGTGTCCATTACACTCAATCAATTATTCGACTCCCTATTCAATTGTATTGACTTCAGTTCGGTACCCGGACTCTATCGTACATACCCTTCTTAATGTACATTGCTTTACATCGCTTGTCCTGTTCTAATACCGTGTCCCAAAGACCCCAACCTCAGTCACGACACCCGCTCCATAAAAGGAACCTATGATCAATCTTCTCTTATCTCTTCTCTATGGTTAGATTATATTACCAGCATCACGAATTGTCAACACTTTTTTGTAATTATTTGATATATTTTTATACATTTTATTCTACGATACAAGTATTATTAGTTTATATAGTTCGTAATCATTATATTGTATATACATTTTAAACATTTGATAATATTTGCACTATTTTAAATAAGAATCAATTATCGCCCTTGCTTTATCCGGTTCATCGCTCACCGACAACACCGCGCAGTTACCCTGTCTGGAGATAACGGCCGCATTAAGCTTCTCAAGCTCGGCAGGAACATAATCCGTAAATGATTCCTTCTGTTCTTCGACCCTGGCCTTTAGCGAATCCTCGATCACTCCGGCATCAGCTTCCTCAGCACATTTTATTACTACTATCTCTTCCGCCGTTGCACCCGTACTTTCATAGAAAGCAGCCTCTGTTATATCCGCATCTTTAAAATTAAAGATCATCTGAGCCGTATCTAGATCTATCGTCGACAGGTCATCCTTATATGTAACCCCGCTCTTAAGGGCATCGGCAAGCTCCTGCACATTCACATCCACAGATTTACTGCCACAGCCCGTCAAACCAATTACCGTTACCATAGCCAATCCGGCCAAAAAAATCCGTTTTTTCATAATCTCTCTCCTCCCCGTTTCACATTAATGTATGATCATCCAAGTTCCCTCATTACTGCGTCACCACAATTGCATGAGATAATAAGTACTGCTTCCAGATATCCATATACTGCGCTTTCAGATGTATCCCGTCAGCCGCCATCTCTGCGGGCAGGCTGCCGTCAGCCCCTGCAAGAGCAGACCCAACATCCAGATAATAGGCTCTCTGTTCCAGTGCAAATTGCTTGAGCGCTTCATTACGGGACGTAACATTGGGATTATTATGCACCTTATCCGACTGCGATTTTGCCGCTGTAACGGGAAGCAGACCATGAACATAAATTATCGCGCGCGGTTCACTCTCCCGTAATACTGCTATCAATTCAGCATATTTGCTCAGGAAAGCCGCATTGTTCCCTCCCATCTCGTTAAGCCCGACCTTGATATATATTTTTGTAAAAGTATCATAAGGAAGCGCATCCGTTATGGGAACCTTGCCGTCATCAGTGTTAACCACCTTCATGGTATTATACTTGGACAGCTGAAAGCCTGTTGCCGCATAGTATGTCCCCGGAAGACCCGAGTACATTCCAAATCCCTGAAGCCTTGAATCACCAATAAACAAAGCATCGGTAAAATAACTCTCATCAACTGTAGTAAACGGAAGCGGGAAATTTACATTGGGATCAATATAGACATGGATATCAGAGGCCGGCGTCAGAGCGGCATCTGTATCATCCCCTGCTTCCTCTATAGCATCTATTCCGGATATTTCCGACTCGTTCTGCTCAGCCGTCGCATTATCTGTAATCGATGCAGTTCCTTTCAGGGTCTCCTCTGACAGCTCGTTAACCACCTCCGGTCCGGCATCAGTCATATTTTCAGACACAGCGGATTCGTAAACAGGTGCAGCTTCCAACTCAGAATGTTCCTGTTCCGTAGCCGCACGTTCAAGTTCCTCCTGAGTTTTGGCATACACATAGCTTCCGTTTAGCACTGACATCAGATCATGAGCCGACTTCCCGGTATCCCATAACGCGATCATAGTTCCTGCCATCACCGCAAGAAACACAGTACACAGAACGACAAGAACCACTGAGCAAATGCGTATAAACCGCCTGCGCTCCTCGAGCTTACGATCCTCAGCACTCATCTTCTCATCATTTTCAGATAGATCATCATCAAAAACAGAACTTAAGTCTTTCAACTTTTCCACCATTTCGAAACGTTATAGTATAATGATAATCGTATTTCTCAACTTGTCAATCTGTAAAAATGGTTATCATCATTAAAATGCATGAAGTTGTATATCAGCAGGATATCCGCATCTTTGTTCTTATCAAGCAGCTCATTTACAGATTCCGGATAATACCTTAAGTCGATCACTATCAGCCTGTCATAATTATATGTAAAAAAAGGAATGAGGCAGTTGGCATAAGAATCCTTGAATATTATCAACTCACTGCGTTTCTTTGCTGCACCTCCCCGCTCTGATTCAACAATGCTCATCCCCTCATTGCCGTACATGAACATCGCATACTTATCATATGTATCCAGCTTATCCAGATCATACAGGTCATGATAAGTGTTCCCTCCTGTTTCATAAGAAATCACAGGAATGTCATAATACGAAAGTGTATCCGGGAAGCCTCCAAGCATGCCCCTGTATTTTGAGTGATATGTCCCATAGAATCCATCCACTGTCCTCAATCTGTCAGATTCCAGGTTCTCAGGCTCTTTCCACGGCGTCAATCCCATAGCCTCACACAACCGGCAATATCCCAAGTATGCGCCCTGCGTAGTCCAATGATGATCAGTACGATAATATATATATTTCTCCGAATTCTCCTTAAGCGTTTCATATACGCTTACCGTACTAACATTCCCGTATGACGACAATTCACTGTAAAAATCATCGATCTCAGCTTTCTGAGAAACATTCGGAAAACCCGCAGGAGTGTCCCGGCTAAGTATTTCATACGAATTGGGTACTATGCACAACGAGATATCCCTGTCAGTCTGTCCTGCAAAATTTCGTATTGCGGCCTTATTCTTCCCAAGCTGTCCGGAAGTACTCACAAGCTTTTCAAACAAATAGCCTCTGTCTCCCCTTGCTATCCCGTTATTCTCATTTTTTAACATCAGTTCTCCGCTTATTGCCTTCAACCTTACAAGAGTATCACGAAGTGGAAGCTGTTCTTCTGTGTACAGTTCAAAGCTTTTCATAAAACTGCCGTCAAGAATACCTGACAGCGTTATTTCAGGTCGTCTGGCAAGATAACGGTTCTCGGTCGAAGAGAACTCTCCGCCCTTAGCAAACAGGTATCCTGTGAACATGGCAAGCACCATGAAAGAAAAAATAATCGCAAATATGTTTTTACGAACAAATTCCAACATAAATTTCTCCATAAACAATATCAGAACAAGGCCTGATAAAACCGTTTCCTTATCATAACAGCATCAGAAGCGGAAATACAGAAACGGATTATACGACGCATCAGCAAGAAAAGCAGTGCTCAATATCAAAATACAGGACAGCAATACGGCCACTACCGCCCTTTTGTTCCTTATCTTTTCGTAAAACTTGTTTCCTGATCCCGATGACAGTATGCATCCAACGATTATGATAAAAAAATAATTCCTTATATAATATATCTCGCTTCCCGAAATTCCTCCTGTAAAGAGTCTTGAAATATAAACTCCCAGCTGTTTGAGATCGGTGATCGCAAACAACAACCATCCAAAGCCTATGGCAATCAGTGAGTATATATGAGCAAATATCCTGTGTTTTTCAAGAAATCTGCCAAAACCGGCTCGTTCAACCATGATCAGAACAAAGAAGTATAGTCCCCATAGTATGAAATTCCAATCAGCCCCATGCCAGAAACCCGTAACAAACCATACAATGAACAGATTGATGATCACGCGCACCCTGCCCTTTCTGTTCCCGCCAAGTGGAATATACAGATAATCCCTGAACCAACCACTCAGCGTCATATGCCATCTGCGCCAGTATTCAGTTATTGAAGTCGAAATATAAGGAAGATTGAAATTCTTTGGAAATTCAAATCCCAGCATTTTGCCAAGACCTATAGCCATCATTGAATATCCGTTAAAATCAAAGTATATCTGTAATGTAAAAGCCAGCATCCCAAGCCAGGCAAGCGGCACGGAAATATTATCATATCCGATATTCTCAAGCTCCTTCCACAGTTCGCCCGCATTATTGGCTATAAGAACCTTGGAGCCGAGTCCGAGGACAAATATCTCAATTCCTTCCTCTATTGCACCTGCTGTTATTCTCCTGTTTTTGAGTGCAGCAGATACATCGCTGTATACTACAATGGGACCGGCAATAAGCTGAGGGAACATACACAGATATGTGCCCAGATTTACGATCGAACTTTCAACATCCACCTTGCCACGATATAGATCGATAACATAAGACATGATCTGAAATGTATAAAAGCTTATACCAAGAGGCAAAGTTATGTTAACTTTAGCAATGCTACTCCCGGAAAAAGCATTTATGTTTTCAATAAAGAAATTAATATATTTAAAGAAAAACAGCATGCCTATATCAAAAACAAGCGCACATATAAGGATCAGCTTATCCGCCCGACCCCTGAAATGATGTATGAGCAATCCGGAGAAATAATTCACAAGAATTGATATCACAAGAAGAAGCAGGTACTTAGGTTCTCCCCACCCGTAAAAGATCATGCTCCCGATGAGAAGCACAAAATTCTTTGCTCTCATCGGGACCAGATAATATAATATGAAAAAAACCGGCATAAACCAGAATATAAACAATAAACTGCTGAATATCATATCAAAGGATATTTGGCCGTAAGCTCATCAACGATAGCACGCGCTTTTGACACCCCTGCCTCACCTTCTTTAACAACGAAAGCTATAGCCTCTGCTATCCTGTCCATATCGTCAGCATTCATTCCCCTGGATGTAACTGCAGGTGTTCCAAGCCTGATACCGCTTGTAACAAACGGTTTCTGAGGATCGTTAGGAACTGTATTCTTATTGGCGGTTATATGCGCCTCATCAAGCAGCTTCTCTATTTCCTTGCCGGTAAGCCCCTGAGGTCTTAGATCGAGCAGCATCAGATGATTGTCCGTGCCGCCTGATACTATACTGAGACCCCTTCCAAGAAGTCCCTTGGCCAATGCCTGCGCATTGTCTACTATATTCCTGCCATATTCCTTAAACTCGGACGAAAGCGCCTCCTTAAAGCATACAGCCTTAGCCGCTATTACATGCATAAGAGGACCGCCCTGAATTCCCGGAAAGATAGCTTTATTGAAGTTGAACTTATCAGCAGCCTCCTGATTACACAGGATGAGTCCTCCGCGCGGACCACGGAGTGTCTTATGTGTTGTCGTAGTAACAACATCAGCATAAGGGATGGGGCTCTCATGATACCCGGTAGCAACAAGACCGGCTATATGAGCCATATCAACCATGAGATATGCTCCAACTTCATCACAAATCTCCCTGAACTTCTTAAAATCGATCTTTCTTGCATAAGCGCTCGCTCCGGCCAGTATCATCTTAGGCTTGCATTCAAGCGCTATCCTTCTAACTTCATCATAATCTATAAAACCGTCATCATTTACCCCGTAATGCACACAGTTAAAGTATTTGCCCGACATATTGACCGGTGAACCATGTGATAAATGTCCACCGTGATCAAGGTTCATGCCCATAAATGTATCACCGGGTTCAAGCATTGCAAAAAATACAGCCATATTGGCCTGAGCTCCCGAATGAGGCTGAACATTCGCATAATCACAGCCAAAAAGTTCCTTCGCCCGATCTCTTGCCAGATCTTCAACTATATCAACACAATCGCAACCACCATAGTACCTTTTCCCCGGATAACCTTCCGCATACTTGTTGGTTAACGGACTGCCCATAGCAGCCATTACCGCCTTGCTTACCCAGTTCTCCGAAGCAATAAGTTCAATGTGGCTGTTCTGCCTCTTCTGCTCCTTGACAATAGCCTCAGCAATCTCAGGATCTACCATCCTTACTTCATCCAGTGAATACATGCATCTACCTCCGTTATTGTTCTTAAAATACCCGTACCATTATATAGGAACTCGATTCAAAACACAAGAAATCTTGTTAAAAACATATGACCGCTATCTTCCTTATCTGAGTCTCATGCTCTCATATTTAGCACGCAATTTGAGGCAATTGAGTATCTCCTTGTATTTCTCCTCCAGTGTTTTGCCATTCAGTTCCATATCCAGAACAACGGCAATATTATCTATATTTTCCTCTGTTATGGTCTTCCACCTTCCCGTGAGTATATCAAGCTTCTCTTCTGATGATTTTGCGTCAAGAAATTCATCAAGCAAAGTATCTTCGACGGTTTTATCCATATCTTTTACGTTCTCCGTATCCTTATCATCTTCCGGAGCGATCTTCTCTTCTGTTTCACCCTGTTTTTCATTCTCAGACGCACTTCCGTCACCCTTTTCAGTATGTGCATTCCTGCTATGACCGGTAACCAATGCAAAACGGTATTTCTGCTTCACCTTTGGATACTTATCATGATCCACATAGCTTAAAAACATCTCAAGAGGACGGGCACACACATGATCGTCGTCAAACAAGGGTCTGTATATAACAAGCTTCTCTCCCGTTTCCGAATGATTGGCAACCGTGATTATCTGATAATAATCTCCCTTAAAATGTTTATATACCTGTAACGGCTTCGGTTCTTCTCTCATACGATCATCTCCTTTAAGTCTCTTCTGACATCAGACAGTATACTTGACTATCAGCATCTCAACGCCAACAACATCCGGCAATCTCCCCTGTTTTATAAGGTTTTCCGTTTCCACACAATCAGTTACCGCTTTTCTTAGGTATTCACCGGTAAATCTGCCTGATACCGCAATATACCTGCTGACATAATATTTATTAATGCCTGTAAGCTTGACCATTTCTTCCTGACTCGTCCTGTCGTCCTTTAATGCCTTTATACGCATAAGAAGATTAAACTCCCTTTCTATCAGCGACAGGATATTCATAGGACGTACTGCAAGTTCTACAAGTGCATAATAAAGCTTTAGCGCCTTACCTTTATTCTTTGAAGCTATGGCACTTACCATCTCGAAAGCATCATTTTCGATGTTTTTGGAACAGATTGCCTTAACATCATCCACACCTACGGAACTATGCCCCATACGATAACAGATAAGCTTCTCCGCTTCATTGCTGAGTCTGGTCATATCATTGCCTGCATAATCCAGAAGACAGTCCATTGCATTTCTTGTCACATTAAGCCCGGAATCTGTAAATTTTTTAAGCAGCCATTTCGAGATCGTATCTTCATCAAGACGTTTGAACTCAATGATCCTGCCCGATTCCTGTACTGTCTTGTATAACTTATATCTCTTATCTACAAGTGATTTCTCATACTTCTTCTCATCCCTCCTGTCACCAGCGTAGCATTCGGTAAAGATCAGATATGTGGTTTCAGGCATATTCTTAATATACAATGCCAGTCTGTCATCAGAACTTTTGAAAACACCGGTATCTTTAAGCACGATTACACGTCTGTTAGAAAAAAAAGGCACTGTATCAGCATATTCTATCAATTCGTTCATATCGGGGATGGCACCGGAATACCGTCTTAAATTAAGTCCGTCATCACCACCCGAAAGCGCATTGACGAGCCTGGCGCTGTACTGATCGATCAGATATGGTTCGACACCGATAAGAAAGTATATGTTCTTGAAATTACCGCTCTTGATATCCGCATCAATACTTTTCATGATGACATTATAACACAACCGGATTTATTATTTAAACAAAAAGATACTGAGCTTACCATCCTTAATATCGCAATCCGTCTCACCGTCACGGCAGGTTATGCAGGTGTGAGTACACGGGAACTTTTCAAGCAGTCGTAAAGTTTCTTCATGTGGATGACCGTATTTATTATTCTCTCCCGCCGATATAACTGCAACCGATGGCGTGATCTGTTCCATAAAGGCAGCACTGGCAGAAAAACGGGAACCATGATGTGCCACCTGAAGATAATCATAATGTGCATTTACGGATCGCGAAGCCAACAGAGCTTCCTCTGCTGCAGAACTTATATCACCGGTGAACAGGGCACGGAATCTTCTGTCATCTCCGTTATCATATTCGACAGACAACACAAGAGAACTTTCATTTAAGTCAGTATCCATTTTCATCCCCGCTTCATCAGGCCACAGGCATGTCACATATAAATGGTCCCACTTCACATTATCGCCAGCCAACATCGAATAAACAGGTATGCTTCTCTCTGCTGCAGCCTCCCTGAGCAATGGATAATTATCGCTCTCTTTCTGTGCCTTCGTCCCGGATATCACTATCCTCTTCACACGAATACCGCTTCTGTTCTCCTTAAGCAGTTCAATTACACCGTTTACATGATCCGAATCGAGATGTGATACGAATATCGTATCAACAGTGTCTATCCCATTGAACTTAAGGAATGACAACAATCTGTATTTACCTACCTCTTTCTCATCCGTGCTCCCACAATCATAAATTACCGTGGGCACCTTCTGCCCATGTATGACAAAACACTGCCCCTGTCCCACACTTAACGCCGAGACCTCGCATTCCGGCCTGATCCTTATAAACAGTATAACCGTTCCGGCAAAACACAGCAATAAAGAATATACTGCCCTACGTCTTGATATACTCCTGTTCTCTTTGCTTCTAACAACCAAAAGGCAGCCCCCGATCACCGCAGATATCAAAAACAGATAATATATTACTATCTGCCATACCTTAGGTCTTCCGGTTATCCATATACTTCCCGGCACTTTTTCGACAATACATGTAACCATATCATACAGACGCAGTATTCCTCTGGTTATATATACTGCAGACATTGCCACGTAACCCGAGATGATCCGACAGTGTGTGCAAAAAACAGCCGCACATCCAAAGATTCCCGTTGCTATGCATGCAAACAGCAGTACTCCCGCAAGCGGTACCGCTATCAGATTAACGAATATCCCATAAGCTGGCAGCTGATAGAAAAACCACATGGTAAACGGCATGAGAGCAAGTTGCAAAGATGCCGAAAAAAGCAGTGTTCTTAACAATGCCATCGCAACACGTATATACCATCTTTCGGAGCGATGCAGTTCCTTTACCTTTACCTTTTCGAAAATGTTCATTACCGCTTCACGTATACCGGGATAGACAAACCCTATACCCAATATTGATGAAAAAGACAGCAGGAATCCGGAATCATACACATGGTCAGGATTTATCATGAGCATTATCACAGCTGCCATGGCAGACGACGTTCTAAGATCATAAGTACGTCCTGAAAGCAAAGCAGCAACAGATATCATAAACATTATGAGTGCCCTAAGCGCCGACACCGGCATCCCTGTCATCAGGCAGTATAACAACATAACGGTAATCGTTAAAACTGCTGAAAGCACAAGCGGAATCCTTATGCGTCTTAACAGAGCAAGCAGCATAAATCCAAGTGTCACTATATGAAGCCCCGATAATGCGAGAATATGTGATATACCGGCATTTTGATACTGTTCCTTTATGTCCCGGTCAAGCTTGCTCTTATCCGCAAAGACAAGGGCTTCTATAACACCGTATTCATCATGGTCAAAATAATGCTCATATACACAGGTTGCATCCTTCTTAACAAGCCTTAAGCGCTCCCTGATCTTGTCGTACGAAGACGAAACCGACAGTATCCTTCCACCATATACTACGTGGGTATATCCCTTTAACGCATAATATTTTCCAAGGTCAAACTGTCCCTTATTTGATGCTTCGTCAACTGTTTGAAACCGGCCTTCACATCTTACTCTCGATCCAATATGCAATTTATTTTCTGTTTCAGGATATTTTTCAGGATAAAACAATATGCCCGAATCTGATACTGATATGTCTTTGATCTGTAATACTGATCTGTTATTCTTCTCTTCTATTCCTTCTATGGTGCCTTCAAATGTGAGAGATTTGCCATCCAAAGCATCTCCCCCTTCCACAAGCCGCCCCTCTTCACCCGTCGCAAACAAGATTGCCAGCAATACGGCCGTAAAGAACAGGCTGAAGACACAAAGCGGTCTTCTTATATGCAATCTTTCCTCCTGTTATTGATATGATCCTAGAACTGTCCGTTGTCAACAAGCTCCAGATTCCTTTCAAACGGTGCATTCAGATAACTGTGCTCGCCAAATGATATTTCTGTCTCCGAATCTATCATAAACTGCACTTTATTTATGTTGGGAAGTTCTGTAAGCGAATTGACAAACGAATAAAGAACGACCTCATCCGTGAGTTTGCCCTTTTTGGTAAGAAATTCCTTGCTCAAGTTAACATAACATACCCCATCCCTTGTAGTTACCGACATGATCCTGACTTCAGGATCGGTTACAGGATATACATTATCTGATAAAGGACCGGATACTATATGCTCACATACCAGCTTCTCCATCGAAATATTGGAGTTATATGCAACCGCCTCTGTAGTCTCCCTAAGCCCGGTACCCTCTTTATCTGCGAAATACAGCTTAAGCCTGGTCCTTTCGTATGAATTGATCTCATCTCCCGCGTTATCTATGAACATGTCCGATGTCATAATACCTACAGGTACACCCTTGGAATCATTGATAGGAGAACCATCTACAGTAAAGGAGATCTCCTCAACTCCTTCTATCTGGTCAAGCGTTCTTACAATAGCCGCACGCCTCAGTATCTCGTTGCGCCCGGTCAACTTATAGTATTCGCTTCCGAAATCTATAAGCAGCAATCCGTCATTAAGACTGGCAGAAACTACGCTTACTTCCTCCGGTATTGTAGGTCTCAAGTCATAATCTGACGGCTGCAGCTTTAATTCATCAAGTGCCGCTTTTACAAGTTCAAGCGCATCATTACCGGCAGGATCCATGCTCACCGGTGCTATCCTTACTTCATCCTTGCTCGGATAATATATCCTGAATGAGCCCTCGCCGGAGTTGGTATTATTGCTGCATCCTGCTGCCAGTACCGAGATCATTGAAATAATAAGCAGAATTCTATTTTTTATTCTTATCATCTGTCTTGCCATCATTGTCATTCTTATCTTCCGCTGATACCCTTATCTTTGCAGGTGTACTGAGAAACCTCCACTTAAACTTAGCCTTTACAGGCTGTTCCGTATTTTGTTTCGCGCTTACCTTATGCGTCTTAGGAACCTTGATAGTAAAGCTGGTTCCAACACCTTCGGTACTCTCGACCTTTATGGCTCCGTCATGCATAAGAATCGCATTCCTCGTTATTGCCAGCCCAAGGCCGGTTCCACCTATCTCCCTTGAATGAGATTTGTCAACCCTGTAGAAGCGTTCATATATATGCGCTAGTGCATCTTCGGGTATTCCCATTCCATTGTCTGACACAACCACTGTAAAGAACTGATGATCCGAGTCCACGGTCACCTTGACCCAACCATTCTCTTTATTGTACTTTATCGCATTCTCGATAACATTCATTATAGCTAATGACAGCTTTATCTCGTCTATCTCAGCACTCACGGGCCTGATACTCTCAAGGATAAGATCCACCTTGGTCTTGTCAGCTATCGGACGGACACGCTTGAGTATATCCTCAAGCATTTTATTAATATCAACAATACTTATATCCATACGATCAACTGTTGTCCGGTCAAGCTTTACCAAAGACAGCAGATTATTGATTATCTTATCTTCACGGTCTATCTCACTGGAAATATCCTTCATAAATTCACGGTAGATCTCAACAGGAACATCCTCCTGTGAAATAAGAGAGTCTGCAAGCACCTTCATTGAAGTAATCGGGGTCTTCAGCTCATGGGATACATTTGCAACAAATTCCTGCCTTGAAGCTTCAAGTGTATTCATCTTGTCCATCAGCCGGTTGAATGAGTCGGAGATCGCCCGTGTTTCATTATATACAGGAACCGATATCTTCTCCTCCGTGAAACCCTCTTCAACCTGTATTATCGCAGTATTAACAGCCCTAAACGGCTTTATCAGAAATATTGTCACGAATATGGAGAAACACACTGTAACCACACCGACTATTATCTCAAACAGATATGCGCGCCGGCCCATTATCTTGATCGTCTCCGCTATATTGTCAGTAGAAACGCTCGTTAAGATAACACCGATCACATCACCGCTCTGACTGTCTGTTATCGGTGTTGTAAACTCGAGATAATGATTATTCTTGTCATGTTTGGAAATAGATGCCTTGTCAAAGCATTTGAGTATCTCCTCAGAGATCATTATCTTGCCCTGACTTATTGAATATGTATCCTTAATTATCTTGAGATCGCCGTCGATTATCATTATACGTCCATCGTACAGCGATGAGAATTGTTCAAGTTCGGCATTAACTACCTCTGACGTCTGATCTACAAGGTAGCCGTATGTAACAAGGTGGTTGGCCAGTATCGTACACTGATTCTGTATCTCGGATACCTTAACCGAAATTGCCCGTGTTTCATAACTGTTCAGAAGGATATTCCTTAAAATGACTCCCGGGATTATGCCCACTGCACATATGATCACAAAGATACGCAGCCCCAGGCTCTTAAACAGCCTGATATTTCTGATTCGATCCTTAACCATGGAAATAATATCCCACTCCCCATTTCGTCTGAACATATCTGGGTTCACTTGGCTGCTCCTCTATCTTTTCACGCAGCCGTCTGACATGCACATCCACTGTCCTCGATCCTCCCGGGTAATCAAGCCCCCATATGAGCTCCAAAAGCTTATCACGGCTGTATACCTTACCCGGATTACTGGCCAGAAGATCAAGCACCTCAAATTCCTTAACAGTGATATTATATTCCTTCCCTCCAATGAACAGGCGCTTGTTGGTTCGTTCCAACCTCATGTCACTGATATTAAGTATGGTTTCATCAGATACCGGCTCAGATTCTTTCCCTGATGATGTTCTTCTTAAAACAGCCTCCATCCTGGCTTTTATCTCCATTATATTGAAGGGCTTCGTAACATAATCATCCGCTCCGTTTGTGAGTCCAGCGATTTTATCCATATCATCATTCTTGGCAGTCAGCACGATTATCGGGATCTTCGAAAATTCCCTTACCCGCCTGCATACCTCAAAACCATCCATCTTGGGAAGCATGACATCAAGCAGGATGATATCATAATCTCCGTTCCGTATCATTTCAAGTGCTTCCTCACCATCATAAGCACAATCCACCTCATTACCATCATTCTGAATACTGAAAGCAATACCCTTAACTATAGCCTTCTCATCATCTACAACAAGAACCTTCATTTCATTTCCCTTCTGTCAAATACATATTTTATCTCTTATC
>JAFXVI010000063.1 GCA_017524595.1 Lachnospiraceae bacterium
GCACAGTACAGAGAGCTTGCCGCTTTTGCCCAGTTCGGTTCCGAACTTGACGATGCCACCAAGGAAAAGCTGGCACAGGGCGAGAGAATCAAAGAGATTTTAAAACAGCCTCAGTACAAACCCATGCCGGTTGAGTACCAGGTAATCATCATCTTTGTTGCAGTCAACAAGTATCTGCTGGATGTACCGGTATCCAGGATAGTTGATTTTGAGAAGGAATTCTTTGAATATATCAGGACCAAGATACCCGAGGTTCCGACTTCGATCAAGGATACCAAGGTTATATCCGACGAAGCTGAAGAAAAGCTCCGTAAAGCGATCGATGATTTCAAGGCGGACTTCCTTAAATAATCCATTACGGGAGGGATACCGTTTGGGAGCCCTTCCTACAGAATAAAAGGTGGTAGTTATTATGGCCTCAATGAGAGATATCAAAAGGCGTAAAACCAGTATACAGAGTACACAGCAGATCACCAAGGCCATGAAGCTTGTATCAACGGTCAAGCTGCAGAGGGCCAAGGGAAGGGCTGAGCGGTCGAAGGCATATTTCAACTGCATGTACGAGACCATAACCGGAATGATAAGTCGTACCGGACATATAGATCATCCGTATCTTGTATCAGGTTCTTCCGATAAGAAGGCAGTCATAGTCATTACATCAAACAGGGGTCTTGCAGGTGGTTACAACTCAAACATAGTGAAGCTTGTAACCGGTTCGGAACTTAAGAAAGAGGACGTTCTTATATATGCAATAGGTAAGAAGGGCAGGGATGTTCTCAAACGCCGCGGATACAACATAAAGGCGGATTATTCCGAAGTTATCAATGAACCTCTGTATAAGGATGCAATGGAGATAACGGATGAGCTGCTTGAAGCCTTTTCAAACAAGGAGATAGGCGAGATATGGCTTGCTTATACGGGCTTTAAGAATACGGTGAGTCATATTCCGACACTTCTTAAGCTCTTGCCTGTGGATTCTTCGGTCGGAAAAGCTGAAGAAGGTACAGACGGGCAGCATGCTGAGGATACGGCAGCATCCAAGACATTAATGAATTACGAGCCTGAAGAAACAGAGGCATTGGAGCTCATTATTCCCAAGTATGTTGCAAGCCTTATCTATGGAGCGCTTATCGAAGCGGTTGCCAGTGAGAACGGTGCCAGGATGCAGGCTATGGATTCGGCTACCAGCAATGCTGAGGAAATGATCGGAACCCTTGAGCTTCAGTATAACAGGGCACGTCAGGGTCATATTACGCAGGAGCTTACCGAGATTATCGGCGGAGCGGAAGCGTTGAGTAGTTAAGACGATTTTATATTATATAAAGGAGAGAAAAACAGTGGCAGAAAATACAGGTAAGATCACACAGATCATCGGTGCGGTTCTTGATATCAAGTTCGTTTCAGGCTCTCTTCCTGAGATAAACGAAGCAATCAGGGTACCTAAGGAAGGCGGTACGGAACTTGTGGTTGAGGTTGCCCAGCACTTAGGTGATGATACGGTAAGATGTATTGCCATGGGTCCTACGGATGGACTTATAAGAGGGATGGATGCGATAGCTACCGGATCTCCGATAACAGTACCCGTAGGTGAGAATACACTGGGACGTATCTTTAACGTTCTCGGTCAGCCCATAGATAACAAGCCTGCACCCGACAATGTTCAGTTCTTCCCGATCCACAGGAAGGCCCCTGAATTCGAGGAGCAGTCTACCAATGCTGAGCTCCTTGAGACAGGAATCAAGGTCGTTGACCTCCTCTGCCCTTACCAGAAGGGTGGAAAGATCGGTCTGTTCGGAGGCGCCGGCGTAGGCAAGACAGTGCTTATCCAGGAGCTTATCCGTAACATTGCTACCGAGCACGGCGGATATTCGGTATTCACCGGCGTTGGTGAGAGAACCCGTGAAGGTAACGATCTGTATCATGAAATGTCCGAGTCGGGCGTTATAGATAAGACAACGATGGTATTCGGTCAGATGAACGAGCCGCCCGGAGCGAGAATGAGGGTTGGTCTTTCGGGACTTACAATGGCAGAATACTTCCGTGATCAGGGTGGTAAGGACGTGCTCCTGTTCATCGATAATATTTTCCGTTTCACACAGGCAGGTTCAGAGGTTTCGGCGTTACTTGGACGTATGCCCAGTGCCGTTGGATACCAGCCTACGCTGCAGACTGAGATGGGTGCGCTCCAGGAGCGTATAACATCTACCAAGAACGGCTCCATAACATCGGTTCAGGCCGTATATGTACCTGCCGATGACCTTACGGACCCGGCTCCTGCTACAACGTTCGCACATCTGGATGCTACAACGGTTCTTTCCCGTCAGATAGTTGAGCTTGGTATTTATCCTGCAGTAGATCCTCTTGAGTCAACATCGAGGATACTTGATCCGCGTATCGTAGGTGAGGAGCATTATCAGGTTGCCAGAGGCGTTCAGGAGATACTTCAGAAATATAAGGAACTTCAGGATATCATCGCAATCCTTGGTATGGACGAGCTGTCAGAAGAGGATAAGGTTACGGTATCAAGGGCCAGGAAGGTACAGAGGTTCCTGTCACAGCCGTTCTTCGTTGCAGGTCAGTTCACCGGTCTTGAAGGACGTTATGTATCGATTGCCGATACGATCCAGGGCTTTAAGGAGATACTTGAGGGCAAGCATGATGATATTCCCGAGAGTTACTTCTTAAGTTGCGGCGGCATCGAGGACGTACTTGCGAAGGTTAAAGCGAATAAATAGTTTGCGAGGCAGATAAATGGCTGATGAAAGAGCTTTTTCATTAAAAATCATAACTCCCGACCGCGTCTTCTATGAGGGAGATGCGATCATGGTGGAGCTTAGGACGACGGAAGGCGAGATAGGAGTGCTTAAGAATCATATCCCGCTCACCAGCGTCATCGCACCGGGACTCTTAAGGATAAAGGAGAGCGACACCGAGGTTAAAACGGCTGCTCTTATAAGCGGGTTTGTCGAGATCCTTCAGGACAGTGTTACCATACTTGCCGAGGTTATTGAGTGGCCGGATGAGATTGATATAAACCGTGCGGAGGAGGCCCGCATCCGTGCCGAACGACGTCTTGCCGAGAGGGCGGACAAGACCAACTTAAAGCGTGCGGAACTGGCACTTGCGAGATCGGTAGCACGTATAGAAGCGGCTAAGAAGTAGTGCATAAGGGAGAATTTAGTTTTGTCTATAGAGAATAAAACAACTGCAATAAGCAAGACTTTGTTGATCATTTGTCCGCTTGTTGCAGTTGCGTTCGTTAGTCACAAATTTTTAACCGTATTTGCTGCTGATGTACCGCGGGAACTGCGAGAAATGAATCTGGTAGTTTTTGCGAAGGCTTTTTCAGAGGGAAGAAATCTGTATCAGCCATCAGTTCTTGATACATACATTCCAACGGCAACTAATCTGTATGGTTTTCTTGCCCCTCTTCTTATTTCACTGTTTATCCGGATTTCAGAAGGTATAGGGTTAAGTGCTCTCAGGGTATCTGAGATCACTGCTCTAATTATAGAATGTATAGGAATCTGGTTTGCATATAAAGCATTATTATTGAGAACAGGCAAGGCGGCCTATTCATTACTCGGTGCCATAATTCTGGATTCGTGTTATTGGAGATATTCGGCATTCGGAGGTTCTTTTCCGGATCAGTGGGGACTGACAGTTGGATTTTTATTGACATATCTGATAATAAAGGATGAAAGAGATAAGAAATATCATCCATATATTTATGCGCTGATCATCATTCTTCTTTTTTACATAAAACAGTATTTCATCTTTTGGCTCGTTGGTGTGGGAGTGTATCTCATGCTTAAGTCTGTTGGAGACTTTATTAAATATGCCGTAACCGGGATAATAGGAGGCATAATCTCGATATTTGCAGTCGATAAGATGTTTCCGCTTTATTTTGGTGAAGTTTTTCCTATAGCACAAGGTTCTACAGGAAGTAACAGTATTACGGATTCGTTAAAGCAGGTTATAGAGCAGACTGTATGGAGTTATAAGGCACTGGTCTTTTTTTTGTTCATATTTGTGGTTTATTCCATTTGGGAGAGGAAAAAGGGGAAAGTAACAGGTAATAGTTTCCGGGATTCAGTATTTACATATTATGAGTTTTGTCAGATGATATGTGTTTTTCCTTTCAGCATTATCATATCCAGGAATGAAGGAACAAGATATACATATAATTTACAGCTTTGGTGGCCGTATGTTATTATTTTTGCCCTGTCGTTACTGCCGGTAATGGCGAAGAAATTAATGCCGTATAGGATAAAAGCAGGACATATTATAGTATTTGTAGTTATTGCGTACTGTCTCTGGGATTGCAAGTCACTGATCATCAGCAAACCACTTAATAATGATCAGATAAATGCATGGGATAATGCTTATGAGATCCTTGATCGATATTCCGAAGAGGGAGATATCCTGGTTTCCCCTCATCTATCTGCATATTGTCTGGAAAACGGAATAGAGACGTCTGATTATGGGCAGGCAGAATTTAATTCAGCGGACAGTTTAAGAGGGTATTTGAACAATAAGCTATGGGTGACGCTGTTTCCGGAGACAGAGAGATTATTAAGAAATAATATCGAATATAATACTCTTATACTTGATAAAATATATAGGCATGGGTATACCTGCATTGCGCTGACTGATTCTGCCAGATATTGGCTTGATGAAAGTGATATTATTGCTGCCGGTTACAGTGTTGATACCGAAATGGAGCTTGTTGCCGGCGGTGAAACGTTGCCAACAGTATTTTATGTGTGGAATACAGAAAACTGATCGATTACAGAGAATATTGATTTTATGAGAAAGAAAATTGCATGGGCGTTTGCCAGGCTTGGCATAATGTTTATCGTATTTGTGATATCCATGATCATCACTTCCAAAGTGGTTAATACGGGAAACACGGATCTTACGGCTGATATGCGTGGCGCAACGCTTCCTGTCATACATGTAAATGTAAATGGTGAATACATTAACTGCCTTCACGGCTATGTCAGCGAGATGGAGGGAAGTTTCTTAAGGGGAACGATCACTCCCATGTCGGCTGACCGGACCATACCTGTTAAGATAAAGACTTTTAACAGTGTAGTTACCGGTGCGTCTTATGAAGTCAGGACCCTTGATATGCAGCGCCTTTTGGAAAATTCCGAAATACAGGGAGCAGAGTACAAGGGTGATGAGATAACAGCAGTCATACCCGTCAAGGATTTTATCAAGGATGATCAGGAATACATGCTGGTCATAAAGCTGACGCTGTCTGACGGGCGAATTGTTTCTTATTACTGTCGCTTTATTGATAAACCTGAGCTGTATCTTACCGAGAAGCTTGATTTTGTCCATAATTTCAGTTCAAAAACCTTTGACAAGGATGCGGCACAGGAGCTCAGGCCATATATGGAATCCAATTCCGAAGGTGATAATTCAAGCTTTGGATATGTTAATATCCATTCAAGCTTCAACCAGCTTACCTGGGGGGACTTGGAGCCTGTACTTGAGAGTGACAGGGAGCTGCGTATACTTGACATAGACAGCAGAAACGCCGCGATCAAGATCAATTATACTGTCTCCGCCAAAGGAGAGATGTATGATGTAGAGGAGTATTTCTATCTTAC
>JAFXVI010000064.1 GCA_017524595.1 Lachnospiraceae bacterium
AGTCAGATATCCATCGGAGAATCCTTTTGCATAAAACACATATTCCTCTTCCTTTGGGGTTTTAAAAAGTCCGCAGGTTTATGGCCTGCGGACTTTCTTTTTCATAAGCTTTACCCACCATTCTGTGATAATATCTACCGTAATTACGCCGGAACGTAAGGATGGAACATATTACGGAGGATTCAGATATGAATTCCCTTGATTATAACACTTTTATGTCAGTTTATGCAAAATAAAAGTATTGATTTGACATCGATAAACGGCTGATGTAATGTTATGAATGAAAGTAAAGTTTTATATGAAAGGGTGACTTTTATGATATTTGATAAGCTTGTGAAGATTATGGCTGAGCAGCTGGGAGTTCAGCAGCAGGATATCTCGATGGAGACTGTGCTGAGAGACGATCTTGCGGTTGATTCACTGGACCTTTACAACCTCGGAATGGTGCTTGAGGATGAGTTTAATATCGAGCTTCCTCAGGATGAGATGAACGATATCGAGACTGTTGAGGATGTTGTGAAGATGCTTAAAGAACAGGGTGTTGAGGAATAATGTACGAATTCGATTCAAGGGTAAGATACAGCGAGCTGGCAGAGGATAAGAAGCTCAGCCTGGTTTCGGTGATCAATTATTTTCAGGACTGCTGCACATTCGAGGCGGAGGAGCGTGAAGTTGGTCTTGAATATCATGATATAAATCATACGGCGTGGATGCTGATCAACTGGCATATTAAGATCAACAGGCGGCCGGAGTTTAATGAAAATATCCGTGTGAAAACCTGGGCGATAGGCTTCAGGCATTTCCTTGGAGAGCGTAACTTCACGATAAAGAATGATGAGGGCGAGCTGCTTGTCTGCGCCTATTCTAAGTGGGCCTACGTAAATACGCTTGCAGGCGTTCCGGAGAAAGGCATACCTAAGGAAGAAGTGGATGCTTACGGTGCCGCTGAGCCGCTTCGGGCTGACTTCAGGAAGGATAAGATAAAGCTTCCGGAGGAGATGACATCGGTGGAACTGATCACAGTTACAGCCGGTAACCTTGACACCAATCATCATGTGAATAACGCAGAGTATGTTGGGCTTGCGCTTTCGGCTGTGAGTAGCTATCTGAATTCTGTATATAAAAATGAATCGTTTAGCGGTGATGTGGCTGACAACAGCAGCGAGAAGATATCTGCGGATAGAGATGCAGAGGTCTCGTTGAGTAGGGTTTCTGAGATACGAGTAGAATATAAACTTCAGTCGGTTCTCGGAGATGTTATATATCCGTTCGTAAGTGTGAAGGATGACAACATATATGTAGTCCTCAGAAATGCGGATGGCAATCCGAAACTTATCGCTGAATTTACAATCAGATAGATGATATTATCGCACGAATGCTTCGGGAATTTTATCGCAGGGATGTGATATAATGATGTAGTTAGTAATAAATATTTTGGAGGGATATTTATGAATAGTATGGTTAAGAAAAATAACAGGGGAGTGGGCGCAGTTATGACTCTGGTGTCGATACTGACGCTTGTCTGGATCGTTGGATCGATAGTCCTGATGGTCTACAGCGGTAAGACCGGAAAGATATGGCTGCTGCTGATCTGCCTGGGACAGTTTTTCCTTATAATGGGTCTTGTGGCAATGTTTGCAGTGCTTCGCTCGACACAGAAGGATCTGTGGATAGATCTGGTATTTATTGCTGCCGGAATCGGCTGCCTGTATTATGGATTTATGGCTAAGTTCGCATCGGGCTTCAAATACAGTAAGATGGTTGATTTTGTACCGACCTTGATGGGAATAGTGTTTTTCTCTCTTGGCTGCCTGATCCTTATGATGGAGATAACCGAGAGAAACAGTTTGAAGAAGAATTGTACCTACGAGGTGGTTGGAAAGTGTGTTGGACGCGATCCTCGCGGTGGCGGAAGGCGTCTGGTTTACAACCCGGTTTATGAGGTTGAGGTGGACGGAGTTTACTACACTCTCAATAAGAACATATTTTCAAGGGTAGATGTGCCGGCCGAGAACGAGGAGAGAAAGCTTCTTGTTAACAAGAGTGATATTGACCGCCTTCGCAACGAAGAGGGCGAGAGACTGATCGATAAATACATCGACCAGGGACCGGACGACGCAAACTTCAAGCTGACCCTTACGGTCTGGGGACTTATCGCAATCGCCGGAGTGGGCATAGTCATAGTAAGGCTTTTCCTGTAGAACTTGTTAATATTTTCGGTAAAACATTATATTTAGAACATTTATTAAGGCAGACGGAGCAAATCCGTCTGTTTTTTTCTTTTTGAATGTTGAACTATTATAGGATTTAAGATAAAATATAATTGGTGGTGTAGACTCAAAAGTAGTGTTGGTAAGGAGGTAGAGTATAGAATGAGTAAAAGAACCCGAAAATTGGTTTCTATGATTCTTGCCTGCGTATTTGCCTTTGCCCCTATTTATGGAAGGGGAATGGTGCGTTCAGTATGGGCAGACGAGATAGATGAAACTGACAAAGAACTCGCGCCTGATGCCGAGCTTGCATCGGACACTGATGCGAAGCAGGCAGAAGCAGTTGTGCCTGAAGGTGAGAAGAAGGCTGAAGACGTAGCCGGACCAGAGGGCGAGAAGAAGGCTGAAGAAGTAGCCGGGCCTGATGGAGAGAAGAAGGCTGAAGACGTAGCCGGACCAGAGGGAGAGAAGAAGGCTGAAGAAGTAGCCGGGCCTGATGGAGAGAAGAAGGCTGAAGACGTAGCCGG
>JAFXVI010000065.1 GCA_017524595.1 Lachnospiraceae bacterium
AGTTTGTTGAAACAATAAACGCGATATCCAATAAGACCAATCTCCTGTCATTGAACGCATCCATAGAAGCGGCTCGTGCAGGAGAAGCAGGCAGGGGCTTTGCGGTAGTAGCTGATGAGATAAGACAGCTTGCCGATCAGTCATCGTCTGCAACGGTGGAAATAGATGAGAAGATAGGCAGGATAGACGGCCATTCAAGGATAAGTGTTGAAAGTGCACAGCATGCAGAAGATGTTGTAAGACAGCAGCAGAATGATGTAGGTAATGTTATTGAAGTTTTCGATAAAATACGCGAAAGGATGCAGATTCTTATAGAAGCTGTAAGGAAGATTACGGATTCAGCCATGCTTGCTGACAATGAACGCAGGGAAGCTGTGTCTGCGGTGAATCAGATATCCGAGATCATAAACAGTACGAGCGACAGTTCATCGAAGGTAAGCAGTATAGCAGATTCACTGCTTGACAGTGTAGACAGGCTGGGAAGGACGGCGGATGAACTTGACAATGACATGAATGGATTAAAGAATGAAATATCGGCATTCCGTGTTGAGGATAAGGGTTAAATAAGTGATATAGCGGTGAGCCTGTTTTGCTATGTGTTTATTTTGGGATTGTTATTTGGGCTTTTCGTATTTTCAAGGAATAATTCCTTGCTTACCATAATATATTCAACATCATGCTTTTCCAGATATTTTCTGGCTTTATCGACATCAGTAACAAGAGTACTCTTATATAGTCCCTCGGTTTCCGCCTTTGCGGCCTTAAGCGCAGCACTGTCCGGATTGACTATGATCAGAGGTTTAAGTTCCCGCGTTTTTTGTTCTTCCTTTTTCTGTTCTTCGGCCTTTACGATCCGCTCGATCTCGTTTTTGTCAAGGAGCAGCCTTTTGGGTATGTGCTTGAGCAGTGCCTTTTCGAGATCCGAGGCTTTGACGGGTTTGCTTAGATAATCACTGAAGCCTGCATCAAGATAGAATTCTCTTGCACCTGACACCGCATCGGCTGTAAGCGCGATTACGGATACACCCCTCATGTCGAAGCGTGATCTCATGGCAGTAAGTGTGTCTATCCCATTCATTCCCGGCATCATCTGGTCGAGCAGGATTATATCAAAGCGCTTGTTCTCCATAAGGTCAAGCGCTGCAGATCCGGACAGGGCAGTACTTACCTTGATTTTGGTGCTTTCCATAAGCCCCGAAATAACGTTTAAGTTCATTTCGTTGTCATCAACGATAAGAGCATGCGCGTTTGGAGCTATTATATCCGGTATATACTCATATCCATCCTTACTGATCTTATTTAGTGCATCGGTAAAGTCGCCTATGGGCGAAGGATCGGTTACAGTGAGCGGTATATACAGGGTGAATGTCGTTCCTTGTCCATATTTGCTGGATACTTCTATATGTCCGCCCATCATGTGTACATAACTGTTTGCGATGTTAAGCCCAAGGCCCGTTCCTTCTATATTGCGGTTCCTCGTTTCCTCCAGTCTGCCAAAGGAATCAAAGAGCTTATCCATATCCTCGTCCTTTATCCCGATACCGGTATCCCTGACAGTAACTTTAATAATCTGTTTGCCGTCTGTATCCGGAGAAAGTATGGTCTGTTCTGAAGCCGGACTTGCGGTAGAAGATGTATTATCTTTGACAATCAGATCATTTTCCATTTGGACAGGAGATATATTTACGGACACGCTGCCTTTTGCCGTATACTTGATCGCATTATTTATCACGTTAAGCATTATCTGGCGTACCCTTATCTCATCACCGTTAAACCGCGCGGGGAGTTTGGGAGCTGCATCGAAGAAATATTCAAGCCCTTTCTCAGCTGCTTTTGGCCGGGTTATGTTTATGATATCATTTATGACCGAACAGATATCAAAATCAACAAGGATCAGTTCTGCCTTACCTGATTCAATCTTGCTCAGATCAAGGATATCATTGATTATGGCAAGCAGCATATTGCCGGCAGATTTGATGTCGGATGCATATCTTGTGATCTTCTTGTTTCCGGCAGCTTCCCTCAGGATCATTTCGTCCATTCCCAGGATGCCGTTAAGGGGTGTCCTTATCTCATGGGACATGTTTGCAAGAAAGTCATCCTTAGCCTTGCTCGCATTGCGGGCTGTATTGGCCTCCAGCTTTATGTTTATAAGCTGCCTTATCGTGTGCAGCATTGCGCAGATAAGGAACCCCATAAGTCCTATGGACATAAACAGGCCGGAGAAAATACCATTATGTGCGAACATGAATACCGTTATCTGAAAGATGGCTGCGATAGCCAGTACTATGAAGCCAACTGCTATATAACGATAAGAATGAACTTTTTTATGAATAGTATCATATATTATCGTATATGCCATGATTACTATGCTTATGAGACAGCAGACGGCTGCGAGGGGAAAGCTGCTGATAAGAGATACCTTACCCGCTATAAGAAGTAGAACACATATGATAAAATCGGCACAATCAATCACAGCCGCCAGGGTAAGAATGCGTTTGTGGCGTTCTTCCTGAAGTGAATTGATAAATACAAGGAAGGGTATGGGCAAAAGAATTACCATAAGGTATGGCGTATCCGACATTACCGAGATGTTCCTTGAGTAAAACTGCCGGAAGATTGAATTCGAAAGTACCCAAAGTGCACCAAGGATGACTCCTATAGACAGATGTTGCATCTCGAGGTATTTTTTATTGATAAATCTGTAGATTATGGCCGCTACATAACAGATCGCACCCAGTGCAAGAATGACAATGCCGACGATCACCTCTGCTCCGTACAAAGAGAACAGGTGTCCGAAAATGCCCAGTCTCGTACCCATATATACTTCATAGATCATGCCGGAATTATAATTATACCTAACCCGCAGGGTCTTACCAGCATCTTCGGGATACAGCGAGGCCATTACATAACATTCGGCCGCGCGGTCACCAAGTACGGGGTGATCTTCCACGGCATACTCGGCTCTTAGCTCATCTCCTATGTATATGCGCATATCGGTGCCGCGAAAGACTAATACATCAATGTCTTTGTCTATCTGTGAAGGCAGGGTGGTTTCTAAAACAATGTCTTTATTTGTCTTACCCGGTACAGTAAAAGGACGGCGGCTTCCGTCCGATGATACTTCATACCATGAATCACCGGGAAGAATAATGCAGATATTACCGTTTGACGGAGTATTCGCAGGAAATGCAAAATGTCCGATGATTATATATCCCAAAACGAGTACCAGCATTGCGCTTAAAATGTATCGTATGTATTTCATGGACTTCTCCTTAATGCATGTTGTTTTTATATTGATATATGATGGCAGCTCATATCCGCGCCATACCGAATACACATGAAAAATGACCGAATACACATTAGATTTTGTTTTGCATGATACATTGTAGTATAATATTCCAAATTATGCCCATGGAGTGCAAACCCTATGAAAAGCATGGTCGAAATAGAAGTAGTCATAAACGAAAAGTATATAGATCCAAAGGTAACGATCAAAACAAAGGCTAATACCCGGCAGGTCGAAAACATAATTTATGCTATAGAAAATGCATCAGATAATGATTTCCCTCAGATCGTGGCCAATGATAATGATAAGCTGGTATTCATATCCCAGCGTGACATAGTCAGGATATATACCGAAGGTCGCAGGATACTGCTGCAGACTGCAGATGAAGTATACACAGTAAAGCGAACCCTTACTGGCCTTGAAGAAGATCTTAATCCCGGTCGTTTCCTTCGAATCTCCCAGTCGGAGATAATAAATCTGTATAAGGTAAAATGCTTTGACATCAGCGTTTCGGGAACTATAGGTGTAGAATTTGACTGCGGTATCAAATCATGGGCATCCAGAAGCCGGATGAAACAGGTAAGGGAGATGCTTAAGAATAACGGAACATCAATAGACTGAATTAGTCAATGGATGCGGATATATCCTTTACTATGGCCGCAGCTTCATCATACATGAATTCCCCGATATATTCTCTGGCTTCATCAAGCATATCGCGTTTGCCTGTATCAAAAGGATATCCTGATAGCCTTGATACAAGTCTGGCTGACAATTCGTCATCGTACTCTTCCAATGCTTCCAACAGTTCTTCTGAAATCTTATGTGCTTCCTCAGCGGTTATCTCATTGACTGTATCAGTCTCAATATCTACACCTATCGGTTTAAGCTGTTTTATAAGAATGTCATAACTGGCAAGGACAGCAGGAGTATCAGTAATGATCACGGAGGCATTCCCTGACCTCGCCGCCATTTCAAGAGCCTCGAAACGGCTGGCCAATTCGCCCGCGCCGATCATTCTTGAATTGCTCTTAAGAGAGTGGACGGCTATCGTATATTCCGAGATGTCCATTGAAGAGAGAGCCTGAGTCAGTCTGGCCCGGTTGCTCTCATATGCTTTATAGTAGTGTTTAAGCGCCTGAATGTATTTGTCACGACTGCCGGTGTAATCGATACCTACGCCTGTATCCACCCCGCATTCTTCGAGCTTGTTTAAATCGTAATCCATCTTAATTCCCTTCCTATCCGAGTATATCTATTATCTTAGCTACAAGCTCCGATTTCTTGGCGGGCTTGACTATGTATCCCTGCGGCTTTAATTCAACAAGGGTCTTAACCACTGTATCTTTCTCGGTAACGCCTGTTAAGAACACTACCGGTATATCTGCAAGAGAGGGCATAAGGCGCAGGCTCTCAAGTACCTGCGGCCCGTTCATTACGGGCATCATATAATCAAGAAGTATAAGATCCACTCTGTGTTTTACAAGATATTTAAGTGCTGCCTCGCCTGTGGGGACCAGCGTGACCTCATAGAATTCTTTAAGATGTTCCTTGATCTGTAACAGTTGCCCGGAATCATCGTCGACCACAAGAATGTGCTTGCGCGGTGGAAGATCATTCGCATGCGGGTTGATATATTCAGTGACAAGCATGGAACCGTTATCAATATTCTCTGCTACCTTTTTCTCAATCTCATTAAGCTTCTCATAAAGGGCGAAGAGCGAAACGGGACGGGACATGAAAAACATACGTTCAAGCTTGGTATGGTTGATGAACAGCTTCTGATCGGAATCATTAGCGATGACTATGATCGTGATGCCGCCTATTCTTGTGCATTCCTTAAGCACGTCAAAAACCGACACGGTTTCCCAGGTTTCATCACCTAAACAGATTATTATAAGGTGCGGCATTTCGGCGGGAACACGTTCAAACAGAGCTTCCTTGCTGGAGGCGCATTTTATGACATTATATCCCCTGTCGGTAATAAGATGGTCGCTTATATCCGATGCTATCTTCCTGTTCTTTCCTGTGACCATTACCTTAAGCTGCATGAGAACCTCCGATCTGCCGGTTAATCATATTTTATATATTTTATAATATATTTTTATCTTATTCAAATCCCATAATTTGGTTAATCGGTCATTTTTTGTGTCTAATCGGATAAAACAGCCAAATAGACAGGAAAAACAACCGAATGAACAAAATCCATGAAAAATATCATCAAATAAAGTATTATATACTAGTATTAGTCTAACCATAAGGAAATCCTATGTTATCGGATAATGGTCCGGAACGGAGGTTAAACATGGAACTGCGGGATAAATTCATTATAAAGGCTCTTTTGGGGACAGTGCTTGGAATGATAATCGGGATAATAATGTGGCTTATCTATGGCGGATCGTTAAGTGGAGCGGATAGAACACAATTCATTGTTCACCTTATAGGATCGGCGCTGCTCGGATTTATTGCGATGGGAAGTTCGGTCGTTTATGAGATAGAGAGCTGGGGCATACTTCGGCCAACAGTCCTGCATTATATTTTATGTATGGTGACCTTTTATATCGACGCTACACTGCTTGGATGGTTTAGTGGCGACAGTATCTTAATAGCGATCCTTATAATGACGGTGATATATGCCATAATATGGGTCTGTGAGTCGCTGTATTGGAAGAAGACAATAGAATCGGTTAATGAACAGCTTAGGAATCTGGATAAAAAGACTGTTTGACAGGAGGAAAAGCATGATAAAGAAGCTGGTTCGTATTCTCATCGCATCCGTCATGGCCGTAACGCTTATGGCATGTTCGGGCGCACAGGATACGCCTGCTGTTCAGGAGAATAATGATACGGCAGCAAACGAAGTGGCAGAACAGGAAAAAGAGGAGATAAAAGAGGCAGAAGATGAGCCGGCTGTGGATGATTTCCGCATCGGTATCGTTACGGGCTCATACTCGCAGTCGGAGGATGACAGACGGGGTGCCGAAGCTTTTCTGGAAAAGTATGGGGCGGATAAAGTAACGCTTGCTATTTATCCCGATAATTTTACCGAGGAAATGGATATCACGATCCAGACCATAGTAAATCTTGCCGATGATCCCAAGATAAAGGCGATCATAGTCAATCAGGCATTTGAAGGTACTTCTGAGGCGTTCAGGCAGATACATGAAAAACGTCCCGATATCCTGTGTATAGTAGGTGAGGCATATGAGGATTTTTCCGAGATATCGTCAGTGGCAGATCTTGTGGTAAATTATGACTTTGTAAGTCGTGGTTATCTTATGATACATACAGCGCATGAGCTTGGATGTAATACTTTCGTACACATCTCATTTCCCCGCCATCTTTCATATGAATCGGTATCAAGGCAGGTTGCCGTCATGAAGGCTGCCTGTGATGAATTCGGCATGGAGTTTGCGATGGAGGAAGCTCCCGACCCGACAACGAATGTCGGGGTTCCCGGAGCACAGAGTTATGTACTTGAACATGTTCCGGAATGGGTGAAAAAATATGGTCAGGATTCAGCATATTTCTGTACGA
>JAFXVI010000066.1 GCA_017524595.1 Lachnospiraceae bacterium
TAGTAAAAACCAAGACCTGTTATCGTAAAATATGTATCTTTCATTCCTGTACCTCCTTTTGTTTGCCACTGACATTCCATCCTGTTGTGTTCTATGAGCCCATTGTATCAGACAGGCTGGATTTAAATGTCCAATAACCATACCTGATTAATGAACATTTGTTTGCTGCATTATGTAAACCTTTGCTATACGAATGTTAAATTCCCTGCTTTTGTCCGATGGTGCGGACAAATACTTGGACAAAACCGGAATTTACTCTTGCACGCGCTTCATAACAACTTGTACTCTGTTCATGGTTATCTGTATGTCGGAAAGGATAATCATGAGCATGAAATAACCACATTGCATATACTCTCAAGCCATTCACGTCGTTTGATTACATCAAGCCATGCTTTTGGTATGGCTTCATAGCCATAGAATAAGCCTGCTATTCCACCGGCTACTGCGCCTATTGTATCTGTATCACCACCAAGATTAACCGCCTTAAGTTCACACTCTTCAAAGCTTTTTGTTGTAATGAGTGACCATATGGCAGCTTCCAGGGTATCAACAACATGTCCTGTGCTTTTAATACTATCCTCCTCAGTGGAAGAAAATAAAGAGAGATCGCGAAGTCGCCCATAATACGCTAATTCTACCCGGTTACTCAAATCATTCTCGTAAAATGAAAAACCGTTATTCATACCAATCTGCAATCTATCGCACAAACTTCCACTATTGTCAAGCACAGAGCAGGTACAAAAATAATATAATCCACAAGCAATCTTTGCTCTAAGGTGATTATGTGTTAAGCCGGATACTTCGTGAATGAGCAAAACAGCTTCATTTGCAGGTAGTTTTTTAATATAAGCGAATAGGCATGCCGGAAGGATCCGCATAAGGGATCCATTTCCATTGTCCAGTTCTGTTTTACCTCCGCATATTTCTATATCACGATCAACCATGTATCTCATTATGGCTGCCATGGTTCCTCTGCCAATATCAAACGCTTCTCCAAAAGGTGTATATTCACCGCTAATAAGCCATTTTGAGAATCTTTTCATTATATCTTCAAGATCGATTGTACCTTTTTCCTGTATACTTGTAAGTAAGGCTATAGTCATGCTACTATCATCAGTCCATGTCCCTTCCGGCATATTATATGTTCCGTAGCCTTCCATATCATCAACCGGACCAGTTTTTAATTCCTCCCTGTCTGTAAATTGAACCGGACATCCTAACGCATCACCTACAACGACTCCCATTATCCCATCAAGCCATATATTTGACATAAGTCTCCTCCCATTAGTCTTTCACACATCCACGACAACAGCGCCATGGGTACAATATCTCCACTACATTCTCTGATATCCATAATTTATGGTTCTTTTCTACTTTATAGCTTGTAAATATGAAGCACTAAGCACCTGATCTTGAGGAATATCTGCTGGTAAAAACTGCATTTCACCGGACATTATTCCACATTCAGCCATTCTATTAGACATCATGGTTACCATTTTTTCGAAATAATTACGTACAGCCCGGCCGTTCCCATAGTTTTTATCATGCTTCGATATTTCAGCCCTAAAGTGCTCTTTAATCTTTGATTTTGCCGTTTCTGTGCATGTTATGCCATATTCCTGACACATATATAATAATATCTGCATAAGTTCTTCTGCCGAATAATCATCAAATCTTATTACATACGGTATTCTAGATGCAAGGCCGGGGTTTGATTCAAGAAAAATGTGCATATACTTGGGGTATCCTGCAAATATGACAGCAATATCCTCTCTATTATCTTCCATCAGCTTTACTATCATATCTATAGCCTCTTGACCATATCCTCCTTCACTATCATGAGATAGCATATATGCCTCATCAATGAATAGAACACCTCCTTTAGCCCTATCAAATGCATCCTTCACCTTTGCTGCTGTATGACCTATGTATTTACCAACAAGATCCACCCTGCTGACTTCAACCAACTGCCCTTTAGAGAGTAATCCTGCATTTTTATATATCTTTCCTATCATTCTTGCTGCAGTCGTTTTACCCGTTCCAGGATTCCCTATGAAGACCATATGCATAGTCATTGGTATCTTAGATGACCTAGTATTATCATGCTGCGTCCATAAACGATGGACATTGATAATGGTTCTGATTTGCTTTTTTACTTCAGAAAGCCCTATTAAAGTATCAAGATCTGCTATATCTCCTGTTAATTCATTAACAGAAGAAGCATCGGTTATATTATCTGTAAGCTCTGAACCATCACTCTGTACAACAATTGCCTCAAACCAGCTTATTCGACCAGTGGACGATGAATTCTCTGCCTTCTGCTCAGCAGGTTCATTTAGAGTAATGTCTTTCATTACTGCACTGTCATCCAAAGTATTAATTCTTGCCTCTAAGTCGATTATCACCTCATCCTGCCCTTCATCGCCACATCCTGCCAAAAGTTTGATGAGCATTTTACTGCTCGGATTTGCTGATACCTTTTCCATAGGATCTATATCTATTGGCACTCCAAGGATTTTTTCTCCTAACTCCTTAGCTTTTGTAATGTATTTATAGTAACGTACAGCTTCTCCGGTATCGGCACTCTCTCCTATTGCCATATAACCAACCACAACACACATGAGAATGAAAAGATAATTTTTTGTAAAACCTACTGTTCCCGTTTTTTTATCAAAAAGCAGCATATACGGTAAAAGTACATATATATAGGAATTCGTTCTTTCAAAAGCCTCCTTTTTTATTACTTCTAACTCTGATATCGTAAAATCATAGCCAATACATGCGTTTATAAATTTCACATGTTCCTCAGTTATAGGCTTGTCTTTGTTAATGATTCGTAACGTAAACAACAGAGTATCCGCCATGATCATGTCTCTTACACTTTTGTTATCGCTAATTGAAAGAACATGGGAATTAATCCCATAAATCTCCATGCTATCAGCTACATTAAGATAATCTTACATAAGTTCAGATATGATTGAAGTATATTCAGCATTCATACCGATACCTCCTATGAATTCATTTCAATTGTCATATCAAGATATGATTTACGTTTCTGAGGCTTTAAATTTTCATATGTATATACAAATAACTTCACCATCACCTCATACATGCTTTTTCTACCCATATGTCTTATCCTAGCAAGATCTTCCATATGTTCAATATCACTAACAAATGAATTAATCGTGTCGTAACCGGCTCGTTTAAGACAATTATATGGACGTACCGATAGATCCAAGTTGGCAATATCCTTATCCATTTCGGGCATGCCCTGATACACAACAAATTTGAGTTTTCCAGTATATGCATTAAACCATTGTGAAAACTCCTCATCTTCAATCTTTTCCAATACAAGTGCCTTCATACTTTCCATAATATCAGCCCTCCTCCGACTGTAAGGACATGATAACAGGTATTAGGAATGCCGTGGTCGCCTGTCAGGCGACGCAAAACGACCGACGTTATAGTCGCCGGTCGTTGATAGCCTTGTTTATTATTGTTAATCTATTTTGGGGCAATTGCCTTTGGTTTTTTAACTGTATGAATTCCTATAGAAGCTGAACTCGGATATGGTTGTGAATTCATCCAATCATATTTTATTTTCTGATCTGATTTATTTTTTTTTGCCTTTTTATATCCTTTAGTTCCTTTACGTGACTTTTTCCTGTTTTCTCTCCAATTTTCAAACTGCTTATCTTTTTCTTCAAAGTTATATGCATCTTCTGAGAGTTCAAAATACTCACAGTTTTTCCAAATATCTGTATTATAACTATCTATTACATTTGCGGTTTTATTACAACAGCCCTCTTCGTCACAATGAACGCAATCCCTACAATTTATTTTCTTTCGCTTTGTAGGATCATGTAAAACAGTTGTACTTTTTTCCCAATTTGCCATAATGCCTCCTGCCAAACTAATCAACATCTACAATCCAAGCAAAATTTTATCATCATTTATTATCGTAGCACCCAACATCTTAATTGTGTTATTTTACGCATCGATATCTTATTGTCATATTTTACCAAAAATCATCTTCATCATCGTAGTCTTCATCGTATGTCCTGTATTCTTCTAATCCATTGAACCGAAAAACACCCGTATCGAAATTAATAACGCAGTTAACCACTTGACTATTATCTAATTCTTCATCAATTTCGTTATCAATTTCTATGCAAAAAGATAATTTTTTCTCTCCCGTAAAATCATCAACATCCATCCATTTTGTTAAATAATCACTGTCATTAGCATCTACATTTCCCATTGATGTAATGTTTACTATTGTTTTACCATCAAGAACGACGTTTTTGAGCCAAAAGTGTCTTTCTTCATCGGCATGATTAGATACCCATATCATAAATTGTATTGTGTTATCCGAATCATCCACTTCAAAACCGCAAAACTTAACTGAAAGATCCAAATCCTCATCTTTATAAATCTCTGTATCCTCAAAATCATTTTCCCAGTCAACATCATAGATTTCTGTATCCTCAGAGTCTTCTTCCGAATCATCTTCTTCATTCAAGGTTTCTAATGCTTGTATGACCGGATCCATGTCTAGTTCAAATGTTAAACTTAAATCAATTTTAATATCCTCATCAGAAATTAATCCAGCCTTTGAATCATCAAATTGCTTCTTTGCAATAAGAAGTTTTTTATAAAAAACATCTATGTTTCTGCAAAAACTTTCATATGCATCACATAAGCGACTAATGATTTCTCTGTACTCATCAGCAGCATCAATAAATCGAAATGCCAAACGACTCCTTATCACACTTTTGTACAAATTCATTAGCTTCTCTGTGGCCTTAATTATCTCATGTTCATCGCCAGCTTCTCCAGGTTTTCCAAACGACTCTACAATATCAACTTTAATACATCGAGAAATATCCCCGGTATATTTTGATAGTTCCTCCGCCTTTTTTTGAAGAAAACCTTTCAGGGAAGAAAGCGAATTTATTCTATCGTCTTCGTCTGCATATTGCCATAAGATCGTTTTTTTTGCCCTATATGTACTCAGCCACTTATAATTAGCAACAGCAGCTTCTATGAATAATCTATACTCCCATCCCGAATCTTTCTCTCTTGCAATGCTATATACTTTCTTTTGATACTATCCTATCAAAAAAAAGAAAATAAAATGTCCAATAACCATGCCCGATTGCCGGACATCTGTTCGATTAGTTATGTAAACGTTATGCAGCAGTATTAGGGAAAATGTTATAACGCAAACAGAAAACGTTATAACAAAACAGGAAAAATCAGGAAATGTCTAATAAACAGTTTTTAAATAACATCGTTTTTTATTAAGATTCTCAGCTCGCAAACCCTCGAAAATACTGCGTTTATATGCAAAAAAGCTCCGGTATTTCTACCGAAGCTTTAGCAGCGCTACCAGGATTCGAACCTGGAAATGACGGAGTCAGAGTCCGTTGCCTTACCGTTTGGCCATAGCGCTATGACGTTAAATGATTATACATCAGAAGCATACATAATTCAAGTATTTTTATATTTTTCTCTCATTTTATTTCAAGACCCGGCAAAAACGTTATTTCACGAACGAAAATAATGGTTTCTCCCGTTATCTCCCCAGCTGTTTTTCCTTGTACATCTCCTCATCCGCGGCTGCAATGAGCGCACCAAGAGACTGACCGTGTTCGACCTTTGTGGTACCTATACTGACAGTCAGCTCATATGGGACTCCCGATTCGGCATTAAGCCGTGACAATTCTTCTCTTATACGGGTTTTTAACGATTCAAGCATCTCTTCGCTGTCTGCATTTGCGAGGATTACAAATTCATCACCTCCGTATCTTGCTATGTTAGCGCGATACCGGTGCTTTCTGCATCCGCTTCGAAGAGCATCGGCTATCCTTACAAGCGCGGCATCACCCTCAATATGCCCGTAAGTATCATTTATCTTCTTAAACTTATTGGCATCGATTATCATAAGATACTGCTGCACTCCCTCCACCGGATTCGGAACGGAATGATCAAAATAATACTTAAGCTGCTTACGGTTGTTAAGCCTTGTGAGAGGATCAACTGATATCATCTGGTCAAGCCAGTTTAAATACATTATAAGAGTGCACAGCGACAGAGCTACACACGCAAATGGAAGTTCCGGATATTTAAACTGCAGCAGACCCGCTATTGCGGGACCTACAGGAAACAGTGCCAGCACGATAAGCTGATCGCGTTTTGAAATCTTACGTTTATCAAACACGCCTATAAGCGCCCTGATACAGCTGACAAAAACATATACATACGAAAGCGCATACTGTATGATAAACAGCGGTCCCCTCTGATATACGCCATTTGAATCCACATAGAACAGTATTCCCGTAAACAGATTCACGATAAGCAGGATCACCATTATCCAGACAAGAAACGAGGAGATGATCACACGCTTCCTGTTCTTTACAAACGGCGAGTCCTGAAGATACTCAAAATATACAAACCAGAAATAGCACATAAGAACTGTCGCAAAGAAATACAGTTCCTTCAATATGATCACAAACTTAGGATCATACGGTAATACGCCGCTTCTTAACATGACACTTAACGTGTCTGATACAAAGAAAAGCATCTGACAGTCTATGGTCATTGCGAAGTTCCTCTGCGCGACCATCTTGGACAGACCCTTTGTCTTGTAGCGTATGATCCCTATAAGAGCAATGGCGAACAGATTGATCTCACAATATAAAATTACATATGTCGTTGACATGTTTAACATCCTGATTGATCTCTTCCCTATGCGTTATATTCTTACCCAGCCGTCAAAACATTTTATTTCATTATCCCGCTCCTTAAGATATGCCCGCGGATATACCGTAATATTTCCCTCGTTCTCATTAAGCAGCGCACCCCACTGGCTGAATGTGGAATTTGCGATTATATTATGCCTGCACAGGCTCATAAGCTGCATATCCCGGAAGCTGTCATCACCTTCATTTCCAGTCACTATATGCTTATTCTCAAGCCATTTAAATTCGTCCCGTACAAAATCAACATCATCCGAAAAAATGAAAAATTCAGGATTCTCAACCTGTCCCTTTATATGTTCCACGGCGCCTTCATAGTAATCCCTGCCAAGAGTTGCAAACATGCTCTCATAGATATCGGACAGGTAATCCCCACGCCTTACATGGATGCTTACCGAATTACATGAAAGGATTTCCTGTGCAAGTGCTGAATTCCTCTCATCCGTGATCGCCGGAAACCTGAAATGCTTCTTTATCTCATCAAGCCGCCCGCGAAGGTATTTTTCTTCTATCCAAAATCCGATGATGTACCAATCCTTTGTGATATCAAGATGCGTTACCTTATCATACAGTTTATTACTGCCGTCCGGCAGGTCTTCATTTGATATCTTCCCGGTAAGCTGATCGATAATATACGGCTCCCTCTTCTTCTGTGTAAACTCACGGATTATCCTGTTTGGATATCTTCTAAACCCCTCAAACATCTGCGCTCCGGAAATGCTGAAATGCCCGTGTTTCAAACACTCTTCCGGCTTAAATGAATCAAGTACCGAAGCCTTGTCAAACTGTTTTTCTCCGGCTGTGATCATTTCCCTTGGCTGCATAAGATTTGGGACAAGACCGGTTACCTTAAATATCTCTCCCTTACCTGCCTCTTCAATATCAAATGATGAATTCCTCGCAGCGCCGAATATCCTCTGCAGCTCGTAGCCGTGATGATCGTTGTTCGCATAGAACCAGGTGAGGTCGGCCTTAACCTGTGTGTCCCTGTATAATGTTTTAAGAAAGCGGTAGAAGGAATACTGGAACATCTGGTTTCCGAGACCGCTTGTGAACCGTACAATAATCATATCGCTCTATTACGTCAATATTTATGAGAATATGCAATAACATATCCTCATTGCTTATCAAACAATTTACATACTATACACTTAACCGAGTATGAGAAAAGCTTTACATTTTTATCATGCATGACCACATGCCTTATATTATATTCAAACATATCCCGCACGAACTTCCGGTTCTCCTTATCCGGCTTGTGCAGATACATATTAAGCGCAGTCAGGAAGTCTTTCTTACAACGTATCGCTGCGTGATCGGTCAGGCCTACAGCCTCCTCCACCCATTTCGTCATCGTGGTGTTAAGGTAGCAGTCATCCCTTATAAGATTGCGCTTCATGGAAAGCGAATTCCAATTGCTGCCGGTATCCTTCCTTACATATCTCCACGCGCTCATAACATCGTCCAACCTGTAGATATCCCCCTGTATGAGGAGAAATAACAGGATTATCGCGTCATCGACAAAATCATGCGCTCTATATAATATCGTATAATCATATTTCGCAGCCGGATAGATATTTCTCGACACCACGGATGCATAATGTCCCGGCCACTTGCCCGAATGTTTATAGTCATCATAGGTGAATTTCCCGGACCATTTATACAGATCTCCTACCTTAAGCATAGCTTCATCTGTTATCTCATTTCCGTTCTCATCTATCATCATACAGTCATGAGTACATGCAATATACTCCGGATGCTCTTCAAGGAAAGTCACCTGCTTTTGAAGCTTGTTTTTATCTGTCCAATAATCGTCACCCTCAAGGTATGCAAGATACTCACCCCTGCATTCCATTGTGGTATTATATACATTTAGAGTCGGACGCCCAAAATTCTTCTCCCTGAACAGAAGCCTTACCTTATCGGGATGATCATCTGCCACGCGCCGCAATATCTCTCTAGTTGAGTCCGTTGAGCAGTCCTCTCCCACAACCACTTCAAAAGGAAAATCAGTCACCTGTTCGCACACGCTGCGCAGTGCCTTTTCCACATATTTTTCATGATTATATGTTATAAATATAACGCTTAATTTGATGTCGTCCATTACTATATCATAATCCTATACTGATCAAAGTCAGCTCAGCCGGATATTGGCTGATCCTTATTGTCTTCAGGTATATCTTCTATTTCTGCATAACTTACCTCTCGAACACTTCCGCCATCAACCTTAAATATGATCTGACAGTTCCTCAGTGTCGTAAGCCGGTGAGCTATGATAATCAGCGTCTTCCTTCCCATCAGGTTGTCTATTGCATCCATGACCGCGGTTTCAGTTTCATTATCAAGTGCCGACGTAGCTTCATCAAGTACCAGTATCTCAGGATCATCATATAATGCCCTTGCAATACCTATACGCTGCCGCTGACCGCCGGACAGACGTACTCCGCGCTCGCCCACCATCGTATCAAGACCTTCCGGAAGCGACTTTACAAAGTCACTTATCTGTGCTTCCTCAAGCGCCTGCCATACCTTCGCTTCATCTATCTTGTCATCATCAATTCCAAAGGCCACGTTATTCCTTATCGTCTCATCGGCAAGATATATCGACTGCTGTATATAGGCAAGCTTCTTGGACCATTTGAGTGGATGCTCATGCACATTCATCCTGCCGTAACATACAGTTCCCGAAGTCGGTGTCAGTATCCCGAGGATTATATCCGCAAGCGTTGATTTCCCGGCGCCCGTAGGTCCCATTAGACCGACCGCTGATCCGAGAGGGATTTTCAGGCTGACATCCTTAAGCACATCCCTGTCCGTATGCGGATACCTGTAAGTAAGTGAGCTTACCGTTATCTCAGACGCATCCTTTGTAAGTGAATCATCCTTCGAAGCATCCGTGAGCTCGAAGCTCTTCATATCCTCTGTATCCTTGATATCACGATAGATAAGATCCACCGAAGGTTTTAGAAAGATGATAAGATTTGCAAAATTATTGATCTTGCTCGCCGACGGCAGAAGCTTAAACGCCGCAACTGCAAAAGCCGCAAGCTGGGTTATCATGGTACTTAAATCCTCACCCCTGTATATCTTGAACACGAGCACGAGCAGAATGGCTCCGATACACACCGTTTCAATAACATACTTCGGTGCCTGGCCAAGTACATTATTATTACGAACGGCCCTCATCTTTTTCTTTCCGTACCCACAGAAAGCATCCACGAAATACTTCTCACGATGGAGGATCTTTATATCCTTTACAGCTCCGAGCGCCTGGTTTATCGACTGATGCATCTTGCCGTCATAAACCTGATTTTCCTTACCGTACTCCTTTGCCTTGTTCTTAAAAAGAAGCATATATAATCCTGTAAAAATTCCGAGGATAAAGACAACCGACACGGTTATGAACCAGTCTACAAAGACAAGATAAATACACAAGAGCACTGAAATAAGAAGCTCGGAGAGCATGAGAAATACGCTTAATAACATCTGGAAAAACCGTTCGGAATCAAGCATCACGTTCCTTACCATCTCCGCTGAATTCTTATCGAGATGATAGGTGTAGGGCTTTTTAAGATAACAGTCAATAAGGCGCCCAGAAAGCCTTAACTGATTATTATATATAAAGGTATACTGGACATAATTGATCCACAGCAGGAAGATATTTTTTACCAGATACACGATGATAAGACCGATGACCATGGTAAGGAAAAACTGCCTGTCATCCTTCATATCAAAAAGATCGTATATTCTCTGAAGCATCTGGTTACTGTGTATCTTTCCGGGCTCCGTCACTATGGATACAAGCTCCGTTATAAGCGATACGCCGACAAGTTCAAACAACGCACCGATAAACAGTCCGATGCATAAAAACACCGACTGTAACTTCTGTTTTGCCGAAAATATATAGCTTATCTTCTTAAGCAGACTCATGTATTATCCCCCCGCCGATAACATTATCATCCGCATCATACATTACGGCCGACTGCCCGGGAGCAGCTGCTCTTACCGGTTCATCGAACTCTATCTTAAGCGTATTCTCATCTGTCATTTCAGCCATGGCAGCCTGAAGTTTATGATGATATCTTATCTTGGCCCGGCATCTTAATTTCTCACCTGTATTGAGCACCGGTATGCTCATCATGTTAACATCCCTGCAGATCACGACATTACTGAAAAGTGCGTTATTCTCCGCTATTACGACTTCATTTTTTTCCCTGTCTATCCTCTTTACATATGCAGGATATCCGAGCGGAAGTCCAAGCCCCTTGCGCTGTCCTATCGTATAATGGATTATCCCTTTATGGCGTCCCAGTACCCTGCCTTCCTCATCAACAAAATCACCCTCGCCCGGAAGCTTGCCTGTATGATTTTCCGCGATATAACGCGCATAATCATCATCATTTACAAAACATATCTCCTGGGAATCAGGCTTGTCCGCGACCGGTATTGAAGCATCCTTTGCTATCTTCCTGACCTCATCTTTTGACAGCTTTCCAAGAGGCATCAGGGTACGCGCAAGCTGTTCCTGGGTAAGCTTATACAGCATATACGTCTGGTCCTTGTCAGCATGCTCTGCCTGTCTTACCGAATACCGGCCGTTATCCAGCTTCACAACGGATGCATAGTGCCCCGTCGCAACACAGGCAGCCCCGAGTACATCAGCCATATATATCATCCCTACCCATTTGACTTTTCTGTTGCATTCAATGCATGGATTCGGCGTCATACCGCAGATATAGTCATTGATAAAAGGCGTTGTAACCTTATCCTTAAAATCTCCCGTAACGTTTCGCACATGATACGGTATGCCAAGCATACCCGCTATCCTGCGTGCATCATCTATCTCGCAGCACCTGCTTTCCTCTCCGTTACTGCTTTCCCATGTACGCAGAGTAAGACCCGTAACATCATAGCCTTCTGATTTTAACAGATATGCCGCTACAGCGCTGTCAACGCCGCCTGACATACCCACTATCACTCGTTTATTTTCCGTCATACCTGTCAACAACAATATTCCTAATACTTAAACGACTCAAGGAAGCGCTGTGCGCGTTCTGTTTTGGGCTTTGTGAAGAAATCATCCGGCTTTCCTTCCTCCACTATACTTCCCCCGTCAATAAAGACTATACGATCCGCCACCGCCCTTGCGAAAGCCATTTCATGCGTTACTATCATCATTGTCCTGCCTTCCTTTGCAAGGGACAATACAACCTCCAAAACCTCCCTTACCATTTCGGGATCAAGCGCGGCAGTCACTTCATCAAACAGGAGTATTTCCGGATGCATTATAAGTGCACGGACTATGGCAACCCTCTGCTTTTGCCCGCCCGAAAGCTGCCTTGGGTACTGATCTTTCTTATTGGAAAGACCTACCCTGTCAAGGAGACTTATCGCTTCATTAACGGCTTCCTCTTTATTCCTCTTCTGGACTTTCAACGGTGCGAGCGTAATATTGTTAAGTATCGTCTTATGTGGGAACAGATCATAGCTTTGGAATACCATTCCTATCTTCTGCCTGTACTTAACAATATCGGCGTTCACCGGATTGATGACTTTGCCATCAAGCAAAACCTTACCGTCCTCGATCGTTTCAAGTCCGTTAAGGCATCTTAAGAAAGTGCTCTTGCCGCATCCTGAGGGACCTACTATAACAACAACCTCACCGGAATTTACGGTCATATTTATATCATCGAGTACCGTAAACCCGTCAAATTCTTTATGCAGATGCTCAACCTTAAGTATGGGCTCCATATGTTCCTCCTTACACCGTTTACTTACGCTAAGCCGCCTTCTTCTCAAGATATCCCGACAGCAGGCTTATCGGCCAGCACGCCAGGAAATACAAAATAAATACCGTGGCAAATATACCAAACGCAGCATTGGGGGATGATTTTCTGTTTGCTTCTATGATCTGCTGCCCAACCTTTAACACTTCTACTATCCCTATCATCATGACAAGGCTCGTTGTCTTGATCATCCTGGTTATCAGGTTAATGGCAAGCGGCAGAAGACGGCGCACTGTCTGCGGGATTATTACATGGATATAAGTCTGAAACTTGGTCATTCCCAGTGCGTAGCTGCTCTCATACTGAATTACAGGTATGCTTATAAGCGAGCCTCTTACAAGATCCGCCATCTCCGCGGTTCCCCAGAATGTAAACACGATTATCGATGCAGTCACGGCATCAAGATTAAGACCCATAGCCTTCGTCGCTCCGAAGTATACGATAAACAGAAGCACCATCTGCGGCATTATGCGTACGATCTCAAGATATATCCTTGAAAACGCATTTATCGCAGGCCTGTTAAGCGACATGAGCATTCCGAGTATTATCCCCAGAAAAATGCTGAGCACAACAGATATCATGCTTATCTTAAGTGCTACCATAAGGCCTTCAAGAAGCCTCATCATATTGTTTCCCTTAAACAGTACGTCGATACCGACGCTTGTGATAATAGAACCCATCACCTATACTCCATAGCTTCCGTATCGTACCTTCTTTTCAATAAAGCTTCCGAGAGCCGATACGGGAAGCAGCATTACAATATAGAATAAAACAAGCAGCACCAGACACTCCGTCGTGTCATAGTAAAGCCCGATAAGATCCTTGGCGGTAAACATCAGATCCATAAGGCTGATCGCCGAAAAAACACTGGTCTCCTTAAGCAGAAATATGATGTTTGCCATAACGGCGGGCATCCCGCCAATGACTGCCTGAGGCAGGATGATGTTCTTAAATATCTGTCCTCTGGTAAAGCCAAGCGCAGCGGCACTCTCAGTCTGAGACATGGGAACCGCTTCAAGCCCGCTCCTTATTGCTTCCGTCATATAACTGCCACCCAATAATCCAAGGCCGATGATACCGCAGTTCTGTGCGGATATCACAAGTCCTATCTTGGGCAGTCCGAAATATATGAAGAAAAGCTGTACCAAAAGAGGAGTGTTCCTGAACAGCTCCACGTATGCCTTTATCACAGCCGATATTACCGGCATCTTAAAATGCAGTATAAACGCTCCTGCAATACCTATACCAAGCGACAAAGCTATACCGATCCAGCCAATCCGTATAGTTAAGAAAAATGCCTCGACATATAATGGAAAATATGAATTTATCGCTTCAAAATCCATATGATGATCCTACTTCTTCCTGTGATCTATACCTGTTGCAAGCTTCATTCCAAGATTCTGGATGATCTGGAAAATGATGATCAGAAGAGCTACCGTTACTATCATGATATCGGTCTGCCATCTGTAATAACCGTAGCGTACCGCAATATCTCCGAGACCACCGCCGCCGACAGTTCCTGACATTGCAGAATAACCGAGCAACACACCCGTAGTGATCGTCGCGCCCGTAACAAGCGATGTCTTTGCCTCCACCATCAGTACCTTAAGGATGATCTGCATATTGCTGGCACCCATTGCCCTCGCAGCTTCAATGACTCCGGCATCAACCTCGTTAAGCGCCGATTCTACCATCCTTGCTATATAAGGCGCCGCACACACAACAAGAGGAACTATGGTCGCTGTTGAACCGTAGCTCTGTCCCACCAAGGCTCTTGTAAACGGGATAAGCAATATAAGAAGGATCAAAAAAGGAACGCTTCGGATAATGTTGCAGAATATGTCCAATATACGGTACACTATTTTGTTCGGTTTAAGACCTCCGTCTCTGGTGACGTTAAGCACTATACCAAGCGGCAGTCCCACCGCATATCCCAGGAGCGTTGAAACAAGCGTCATATATAATGTATCTCTGATGCCTTCTAAAAGCATTCCCATAATCTTTTGATCAAACACCTTCTCTCACCTCCGTCACACTTAATCCTCTGCCTTTAAGGTAGGCTATCATACTTCTCTGTATATCCTCATCCTCAGGAAGTCCCAATAACATTTCTCCTTTGGCCTTTCCTCCGACGTTCCTTGTATCGGCACCCAAAATATTTACCGGAGTATTGTACTTGAGTATCAGATTGGCAATGACCGGTTCAAATGCCGAATTTTCAGCAAATACGATCCTTATCACCCTCCCTGATTCAAAACTTTCCACCGGAGAGTAGCTACTCTTCTTATTTGCGATGAGCTCTCTTGCTATATCAGTCTTTGGTGAATCAAATATTTCCTCAACCGGTCCCTCTTCCACAAGACACCCGTTCTCTATTATCGCAACTCTGGTACAGATATCTGTGATCACCGACATCTGATGAGTTATCACAACAATCGTGATGTTAAGCTTCTCATTTATCTCCTTAAGCAGTGATAGAATAGATTCCGTTGTCTGCGGATCAAGTGCACTTGTAGCCTCGTCACACAGAAGTATCTCAGGGTTGGTCGCAAGCGCTCTTGCTATCGCGACACGCTGCTTCTGGCCGCCTGAGAGCTGTGACGGATATGCCTTCTCCTTGTCGCTGAGATTTACCGTTTCAAGAAGCTCCCTTGCTTTTATCCTTGCCTTTTTCCGGCTCATTCCCGCAATCTCCAGAGGGAAACATACATTGTCGATCACGTTTCTTTGCTCTAACAGATTAAAGCCCTGGAAGATCATTCCAATATCTCTTCTCTTGATCCTTAATTCCTTTTCGGACAGTTTGGACAGATCTACACCATCGATAAGCACCCGTCCTTCATTCGGAACCTCAAGATAATTGATCGTACGTACCAGGGTACTCTTCCCTGCACCCGACATTCCGATTATGCCGTATATCTCGCCCTTCTTAATGCTTAAATTCACATCATTAAGCGCAGTTAAATGATGTCCGCCAACCTCAAATTTCTTGGTCAGATTCTTGATCTCTATATTACCCATTACAAATGCTCCAATGTCTGAAAACAGGTTTAAAGTCACAACTTTCATTATACACAAAATACCGGGAGGATACAAATCCTCCCGGTATGATCTTTAAGTCTTAGCCTTCGAAGAAGATAACGGCTCCGTCATAATTATCTTCAATAAACTTCTTGATCGCATCTGATCTTAAAACCTTGACCAGTGCCTGGATCTTCTCATCCTTCTCATGTCCCTCTAATACGGTTATGATATTAACGTATGTCTTGGCAGCCACGGAATCTGTCTCCTCATGAGCGATCGAATCCTTACCCACCGAGTATCCGGCTTCAAGTGCATAGTTACCGTTAAGGACAACATATGAAACCTCATTTACAACTCTTGCAACCTGAGCAGCCTCAAGCTCCACAAATTCTATCTCATTGGGATTATCCTCTATATCGTTTACTGTTGCGGTAAGTCCTGCGCCATCCTTTAAGGTAAGCAGTCCATTATCCTGAAGAAGGAGAAGCGCTCTTGCTTCATTTGTCGTATCGTTAGGTATCGCGATCGTATCGCCCTTTGCTACCTCATCAAGCGTCTTCTTGGTTCCCGGATAGATTCCGAACGGCTCATAATGTATATCGCCGGCATCTACAAGATGGGTTCCCTGCTCTTCATTGAAGCTGTTAAGATAAGGAAGATGCTCCATATAGTTGGCGTCAAACTCGCCTGACTCAACTACAAGGTTAGGCTGAACATAATCTTCAAACTCAGTAACTTCAAGCTTATATCCGTAATTCTCAAGTATCTTACCTGCTTCTTCAAGTATCTCCGCATGAGGGATCGGAGAAGCCGCGATCTTTATTACTTCACCATTTCCGTCGGGTATATCAAGATCACCTGCTGCCTCTGCCGCACCCTCAGTAGCTGCTGCCGCGTCACCGCCGCCCTCAACCACAAGGGTATCTTCGTAATCTTTTCCGTAAGTATCTATAAGTGTTGCCTCATAATCGGCATGGAAGAAATTCTCCTTACCGAGCGCCTTAATCTCATCGTTTAACCAGTCAAGCAGTGTACTGTTTCCCTTGCTTACAGCGGGCGCTATCGTATCCTGGCTTCCCAGTGAAGGTATTCCCACAACATAGCCCTCGTTCTCAAGTGAATATGCGATAACTTCGGTATTATCGTTAGCCCACGCAACACCGGTGCCGTTCTCGAATGAGGTCTTGGCAGTTGCATAAGTGTCAAACTTCTGAAGCTTTATCTCCGGATTGTTCTTCTCAAGATAAGTCTCTGCTGTCGTTCCCGAGATAACTATAACCTGCTCATCATCCTTTATATCGTCAAGACTTTCGATCACGTGATCCTCATGTGATACAACGCCGAGCGCAACGTTCATATAAGGAAGTGCAAAATCAACCTTCTCCGCTCTCTCCTCCGTTACAGTGAAGTTCGCGAGCACTATATCTACCTTACCTGTCTCAAGATACTCAACCCTGCTTGCCGCCTCGGTCGAAACATAATTGATCTTTACTCCCAGATCCTTACCGATACGCTCCGCAAAATATACATCATATCCCTGATACTCTCCGTTCTCATCTACGTATCCGAAGGGATTCTTATCGGAAAATACTCCGATGTTTACGGTTCCGCTCTCCTTTATCTCATCGAGGGTCCTGTATATCTTATCGGACGCCTCTGCTCCGTCAGCAGGAGCTCCACCGGTTGCCGGAGCCGACGGTGCAACACTCTGTGCACATCCGGTCAAAGCTCCCAGAGCAACTGCGATACCGGTTACCAATGACAACAATCTCCTTTTCATAATATTTTCCTCCTCTAAAACTTATTTTTGCCTACTATAATCCAATCGGTGAGTTTTTGCAAATACGTGAAATCTATAACTTGTTATAACCTTAGGTTATCACACTGATCCCTGCATCCTTTTCAGCACATTTTTCTCCCATAAATACGGGTACATTAAGCTCCATGCCTGCTCACCCTGTGCAAAAGTAGCCGTTTTATCGTTTATGACATGTTCTATACGTGCAGCCACAGACGGAGCGTCTATAAGACTGCATTCCTTAAATGATGTGGTTGTGATCATATCCGTAAAATATTCCCTGAGCGGTCCCTGCATCCATTCAACGATCGGCGTGTTAAAGCCTATCTTGGTCCTGCGGTAGGCGATCTCATGCGGCATATACGGAGCCATCGCATCCCTTATTATCGACTTTGAATAGCCGCCGTGAAGCTTGCTCTTCCATCCGAGAGACATTGCAAGAGTCACTATACGATAGTCCATGAACGGCATCCTTATCTCCACTCCGTTTGCCATGCTGTACCTGTCGTAATTGCGCAGCAGAGTCGGCAGGATAGTCTCATGCGAAGACGCATAAAGTATCCTGTTTAAAGTATCCATTTCTTCGTACCGCTTATTGCCTGCTGCCCTTACACGTTTATAACCTTCGCTGCCGCTCTTCAATTTATCCCTGACTCTGCGCTTAAGATAGTTAAAATACACCGCCGTCTTTCCTGTATTCTTAAGCGAGATATTGCTGCCGTCCTTAGGAAAGCTCCCTATATATGCATCCAGGACCATGTCCCTTTCGCTGCTGCCCCTTGCGTCATCAAGAGCATGTATGAAATCAAAGGTATACCCGCCGAACAGCTCATCGGCGCCGTGACCGTCTATCGTTACCAAAGTTTTGTTTTCCCTTAGTGCCCCGTATAAGAGCATCATGGGTATCGGGCTCGTAAGATATACATCCTCGAACAGATATATGAAATCATCCAGTTTATCTATCGCTTTTACCGGATCTATCTTAACAAACGTGCTGTTTATCTTAAGATGATCCGTGACTGTTTTTGCATAGGCCGACTCATCCATCGTCGTGCCGGGGAACGTGGCTACAAAGGCGTGCTGCCAGTCACGGTTCATCCTTGTATCATTATCCTCTCCCGCAAGATGTGCCATCGCACATATCGTCGCCGAAGAATCCAGGCCTCCCGAAAGTGCCGTGCCTATGGTGACATCGCTCCTCATCCTCAACTTGCAGGCATCAAGGAAAAGGCTCCTGAACATCTCAACCTGCTCTTCATAAGAAGAGGGAAGCGAAACGGGATTATCAAGCGTATCCCACCACCTGTCGATCTTTATGCCGTTTTTGCCGGCATAAGCGTAAGATCCCGCCGGGAAACGTCTGATACCTTCTATAACGCACTCTTCGGTACTTTCATAAAACACCGTTCTGCCGGGATCCGTAACGAGATCACGGTTTGGCTTAACCTCATCCATCAGAGGGGTGATCACCTTCATCTCCGAGCCGAACGCGATCCCTCCGTCATCAAGCATCACATAGTACAGCGGCTTGACACCGAACCTGTCCCTTGAAACGAACAGTTCCTCTTTCTCACGGTCCCATATAAGGAAAGCCCACATCCCGTTGAACTTATCAAGACATTTTTCCTTCCATTCCATATAGGAAGCAAGGATCACCTCCGAGTCCGAATCACTTCTGAATTCATAGCCCTTAGCCTTAAGTTCTTCCCTCAGTTCAACGAAATTGTAGATCTCGCCGTTAAACGA
>JAFXVI010000067.1 GCA_017524595.1 Lachnospiraceae bacterium
AGTGTAACCAACTCCGCCTCCTGCGCTCTGAGACATCTGTTTCATGGCAGCCTTATACTGGGCGCTGTTGGTATCTATGCCGTATTTTTTCAGCATAGCCTTTCCGCCCTTACTGTTTATTGGCATGCCGGACATCTGCTGAAACATGTTGCTAAAATCCCTGATCATGATCATAATGGTCTTTCACCTCCTTGTGAATTTACAAATCCTTTTGAACTTTTATACATAATCATTGTAGTACATACCGCCATAATAACTGTTATATGCTCCGTTGCTTCCATACACACCACCGGCGGATCTGTTTTCAGCATTTCTGGCACTTGAACCTATGCCTGACGCATATCCGGATATAATGTCCGCATAAGAATTTTTCCCACCAAATACAGATTTTAGTTTCCTGTAATCTGCATTCTTAAAGTTCTCTTCAGAAACGGAAAGCCTGCCGTCTTCTCCAATGCTTATGCCTACCTTTGACAGACTGTTTTTCATAATATCTGTCATCTGTTTCATCCTATTACCGCTACCACGCACGGACACATCTCCGGTACCCGAAAGGCTTTTAAGAGTGTCGTTGTACTCGTTAACAAATTTGCCCACCGCATCATACGCAGCGTCCATATTAAAACCCTTCTCATCGGCAAATACTCCGTCTTTTCCACTACTTGTAAGCTTATTTGCTGCCTTAACGAGCTCATTAGACTCTGTTTCAACAGATTTTAATGCTTTAATGGAATCTGAAGTCTTTGACTCATAAATCCGGTTCAATGCATCGGATTTCTTTGATGTTCCCGATGAATGCTTTGAATGATCAGAATTTTTGGCATAATATGCCTTTGTAAGCTTACCGTATGCGCCCGACTTGATGCTTGAATACTGTGACAACTGGCTATACAGCGAGTTAGTACTTCCAAGGCCTCCCATACCAAACAATGAAGCATAATTACCCAATCCAAAATTTCGCATATTTTTTCCTCCTTTCCCACATTTTTAATATCTTAGCCATGGATATAAGGCGTTCGACCATAAATTATACTGCGTGTTATCCTCATTGACCGTCCGGACTCTCAGAAACACAGCTTTCCTCCGTGACAAACTGCGCAGGGTCATATTTCAGCTCCGATCCGTCAACATATATATATGTTTCTATCTGATCCCTTGTAATGGCGTTTATCAGTTCATCATCAAAATCTTCTCCCGGTTGCCATTCGGGATTTGCTGATTTTACCGCCTCTACAAAAAAATTTATATACAACCGTTCATACTGACTGAGTGTCCAAGTCCCCTTAAGCCTGTCTTCCTTTGGTGCCTGTTCCTGATATGTCCGATATACGTCAGACCTTTCGGTGTCACCACCACAGCCATTCCATTTAATAAATTCTTCCTTGTTGAGGTCAAACATCATCTGTCTTATATCATCCGGTATCTGGATGATCGTTTTACGATCCTTATCATTCTCCTCGGTAACGAGCATCCCTGGTACCGTGCCAAACGGAACCTCATCTCCATCCTCATCAAAACTCTTGATCGTATATCTGATCTGCTCCTCTATTTGCTCTTCACTCATACCCTCGGCAGGAAATTTCCCCCTTGTGTTTTCAAGCCATCGGACCGCTCCCTGATAACGTTTGCTTTCCGGATCAAGAGTAATGTCATATTCAATGTCCAACTCATCAAGTACGGGCTTCCAAGCCTCAAAATCAGTATGGTCAAAACTGCTGTCTTTCCTTTCAGACATCCACTTTTCAAGGCGAAGATACTCATCCGTAGTAAGCGCAAGCCGCCACCCATAAGCTTCCGGATCCCTCAAGTCTATATACATCAATGTACCGGTCTGAAGGAAAAGAAATCCATTATCATATCTTTCTGCCAGTCCCATAACCTCATAACTTGCGTATATATAACCAACTTCTGCATCGGGAATCACCTCCGTATACCTGTCGGAGTAATCCTGGGCAAGCGAATCATATATTTTCCTGTCATGGTCATCACGCAGCAATACATGACTTTCCCAAAGTGCATCACCGTTTTTGACAATATATTCAAGACCTGTCGCCGCATCCTTTCTTATCTGATAATCGGATAAAGGGCGTTCATACCAGAACATATCCGAGTTTTCTCTGACTTTAGTTTCAAGCTCATCCCCTGACTCTACCAGCTCATATGCGTTCAGATCCTTATAATACGGAATCAGAAGAAACCTCTCACCGGTCGCTTCATCTATCACCGGAACCACAAGGTCATAATCCGTTATAATGGTTTCTCCCTGATCTGCTGTGGCATGTACGGATGAAAAAACCATTGATAATATTGCAATAACAATTATCGAGGATACCTTTATTACCCATCCGTTTCGCTTGTACGACATGACCCTGCTGATTCTTTCCTTAATCGGTGCGCTGCCAAACGGAATCGAAAACATTCTTATCCCGCGATTCTTTTCCGCTACCGATAACAAGGCATCTGCGTATCCGTTTCTCGCAGACTCATCATACGAATCCACTACCAGCTCATCACATGCCATTTCCATATCTGACGAGAAAAGTATAAAAGCCAACCATATGAGCGGGTTGTACCAGTAAAATGCGAGTATGGCAAAGAATGCCGGCTTAGTAATATGATCACACCGCCTAATATGTGCCAATTCGTGGCGTATCACATGAACCCTGTCATTTCCCGTGAGTCCATACGGAAGATATATCTTTGGTTTTACCAATCCGAACAGGAATGGAATCCGGATATCCTCCGTGAAATATATCCGCACCTCTGAATCTGTTGCATCAGAGGGTTTTATATGAATGCGAAACGATTCCGGCACGGCAAATCGCACTTTTCTCCCCGTGATCATCCAGGTGATCGCCATATACCCAAGCATCAGCACACATCCTGCCAGCCATACAATCTCCGGGATATTTATTTTTGTCTTCTGAACAGAAGCAGCGGTTATGTATTCTGCGTCACCCTGTACTGAAATCTCCGTTTCAGTAGCAGCGCTTTCATTGTCATGTGCAGATGATCCATCGGACTCATCAAAAACTGGGCCTGTCGGTTCTTCACTGTAATAGTAATCCTCTGTCTCCAAAACCCTCGAATGTCCAAGGGATATCTGCGGCAGGATACCCACGGGAGACTCTATCGAAGCAGGTATGATGAGGCGCAATCCGACGAGGATCCACAGTATACAAATATAACTCTTCGACACTCTCCTTCTTACTGCCAACCTTATCAAAACGACAACAGCCACGAGAAGACCGCCATATATTGAATTTGTAAGGTTTCTTAACAGAATCTCGTATATCATTTATCCTTCCTGCATTCGTCAATGATCGCCTGCAGCTCATCAAGTTCCTCCTCTGAAAGCTGCCTTCCTCCTACAAATGTCGCCACAAATCCCGGCAGGGATCCGGCAAAGTTACGATCCACCACAGCGATGCTTTCAGCCTTACAAGCTTCTTCCTTACTGACCAGGGATGTGACCGTCTTATCCTCGAACTTCACCACTCCTCGATCCGATAATCTCTTGATGATCGTATACGTCGTAGACTTGCTCCATTCAAGCTGCTCCTTACACAGCTTTACAAGCTCTATGCTGCTGATCGGCTCATTTGCCCACAATATCTCACAGAATCTGAATTCACTATGGTTTATTTTCGGTGTTGACATATTTTCCTCCAAAACAAAAAAACAGTCTACTATTGTAGATTGCTTTTAGTTTACAATAGTAGACTGGATTAGTCAAGATATTTATGTAGGTCTATATCACTTAATGCTTACCGTACTTGCTATTTCTTCCGCCTCTTCCTGCGTAAATTCCTTTGCTGAAAGTGTGAGGAGATAATATGTGTCCTCTCCCTCCTTCACAAACCAGAATGTCCAGTAGTCACTGGTGAGTTCCTTTCCCGTAAGATCAATACCCTCGTCTTTCATTTCAGACAACTGCGAAGCCGTATAAAGATCATGATTCTCCTTAAGCATAACCGCAGACCATTGTGTGTTTGATCGTTCAAGCCCTATTGTTTTCAAATATTCAGCATCCGTATGATTATCGCGAGGCATACTTGAGGGATCCGGTATCCCATTGTCGAATGTTACAGTTGCCATTCCACTATCTGCCGGAAGTCTGCTGATAAGCCCGGAATACTGCCATTCCAACGGACCATATTCGGTATCCTCTGCATGATATGACCTGGGAAGGATAAGGGAGCCTCCCATATAACCTATGGTATCGTCAAAACTGCTGATGCTGTATCCACTGGGAAGTGTGATATCCATCCAATCCGTAACACTTTCAGTAGATGTTGTGTTGTCTCCGATATCGAATTCAGCATAGACATCATACTCGTCATAATCCCCGGGACTACGATAGTCCATTACCTTCTTGACAAT
>JAFXVI010000068.1 GCA_017524595.1 Lachnospiraceae bacterium
ATCATTCCCGAAGGTATCGTTGAGTTCGTTCCCGAATTCTCTGCGCTTATCGCTGAGATCAACGAGCTCCTTGCCGGCAAGAAGACAGAGGAGTTCAACGCACTTCCCGACTGGGATGCAAAGTACGAGTTCATCGAGGAAGGCCTTACAAAAGAGTCGATGTCGGTATTTGCGATCCTGCCTCAGCTCATCCAGCAGCAGCTCTTCCTTGAGAGAGATCCTCACGGCAATGTTCAGGTATCGCTTATCGAATCAGAGAAGCTCTTCTCTGAAATGGTAAAGAACGAGCTTGACAAGAGGAAGGCAGCAGGAACTTACAAGGGCAAGTTCGGCTCGCAGCATCACTTCTTCGGTTATGAAGGAAGATGTGCATTCCCGTCAAACTTTGACGCAGACTACTGCTACTCTCTCGGATACAACGCATTCATGCTCATCCAGTACGGCTACACCGGGTATCTGTCAAAGGTATCTAACTTAAGCAAACCCGCCGAAGAATGGGTTGCAGGCGGTATGCCGATAACCAAGATGATGAACATAGAGAGAAGGAACGGTCAGGACAAGCCTGTTATCAGAAAGGCTCTCGTGGAACTTGATGGCGCACCGTTTAAGTACTTCGCTTCCAAGCGTGAAGAGTGGGCGGTTAAGACAAGCTTCACATATCCCGGAGCGATCCAGTACTATGGTCCTTCAGAAGTATGTGATCTTACTACAAGGACTCTCGCCCTTGAAAAGGGTCAGAACTGATCAAAGAACCGGAATAATAAATGTAACACATAAAAGGCATCGGGACACGGCATTATGCCTGTCCCGATGTCTTTATCATTTATGATGATTGTTTATTAAATATATGCAGCCTATTCTGCCTCGCTGTACTTAACGCTCCAGTCTGCTATGGAACCGTCGGAAAGCATCTTCTCTAGAGCCTTGTTTATCTGATCGAGCAGCTCCGTATTACCCTTCTTTACTGCGATACCGTATTCCTCTACCTCGAATGCATCATTATCCTTTACGATCTTTAAGTTCGGATTGTCCTTAACATACTTCTCTGCAGTTGCCGAATCAAGCACTACTACGTCGCACTTGCCGTTATTAAGTTCAAGGATCGCCTCGGTACCCTTCTTGAACGCCTCGTATTCATATCCCAGATCCTGTACACACAGTTCACCGGTATAACCCTGGATAACAACTATCCTCTTGCCTTCCATATCAGACGCCTTGGCTATGTCTGAATTGCCGTCAACTATCATAACCTGTGTAGCTTCATAATAAGGCACTGAAAAATCAACTGATTTTGCCCTTTCCTCTGTGATCGTCATACCGGAGATAACTGCGTCGATCTGTCCGTTCTCAAGAGCGATGAGAAGTGAGTCAAACTCCATGTTCTCAATCTTGACCTCTTTACCGGTCTGTGCTCCGATCTCCTTTACGATAGCCATATCAATGCCATCATACTCTCCGATCACGCCTGAAGCCGTAACATACTCAAACGGCGGGAATTCCGCATTCGTACCGAACTTGATCTCTCCGGCGCCCGAACCCTTGGAACCGCATCCCGTAAGTACCAGTGCGGCTGTTGCTACTGTTAACAATGCTGCTGATAATTTCTTCATGATCATTCTCCTCATAATATAATATATTTTATTTTGTTAATAGTAACTATTCCGAACAGGTAATGCTCTGAATAGTTACTTATAAATCATATCAAAACCTTACTCAAAAACGACTGGGTCCTCTCCTCTTTCGGATCATTGAGAACTTCATCCGGAGTACCCTTCTCAAGTATGTTCCCCTCATCCATAAAAAGAAGTCTTGTACCTACTTCTCTTGCAAATCCCATCTCATGGGTTACGACAACCATCGTCATTCCATTCTTCGCAAGGTTCTTCATAACATCCAAAACTTCTCCGACCATCTCGGGATCAAGCGCTGAAGTGGGTTCATCAAAAAGCATTATCTCCGGATCCATGGCTAGAGCCCTTGCTATCGCTATACGCTGCTTCTGACCTCCCGAAAGCGAAGCAGGGTAATCATTAACCTTCTCTGTAAGTCCTACCCTGTCAAGTAGTTCCATCGCTTTTTCTTTAGCTTCCTCCGCCGAGAGACCGTTTACCTTCATAGGCGCAAGAGTGATATTCTCAAGTACAGTCAGATGCGGAAACAGGTTAAAATGCTGAAAAACCATGCCCATCTTACGCCTCAGCCTGTCTACATCAACTCCCGGCAGGTTGATCTGCTCGCCGTCGATCATAACCTCGCCCTCATCCGGCTTTTCCAGCAGGTTAAGGCATCTTAAGAAAGTACTCTTCCCCGAGCCCGACGGACCGATCACTACAACAACTTCACCCACGTCTATCTCCTCGGTTATGCCTTTAAGCACTTTCCTGTTCTTAAAACTCTTACACAGATTGTTGACTTTTATTACCACATCACTCATATCATTCACCAGTCCTTAGGTTATCTGACCTCAGATTTTCTCAAATGCTTCTCATATTTTGTAAGTGCCAGTGTCAACAGCTTTATAAGTACGAAATATATGATCGCTGTTCCGACAAGAGGCATGAATGCTTCGTATGTCGCACTCTTATGAAATCGCCCGCTTTCTGGATATCAATAAGCCCCACGTAGCCGACTATCGCGGTTTCCTTGATAAGCGTTATGAATTCATTGCCAAGTGCAGGAAAAATGTTCTTGACTGCCTGCGGCACGACTATCGTCATCATTGTCTGCTTGGCGCTAAGCCCCAGTGACCTTCCCGCCTCCGTCTGACCTTTGTCTATCGAAAGGATACCTGCCCTTATTATCTCCGAAACATAGGCACCCGAATTGATGCCAAAAGCGATCGCTGCAATTATCCATTTCGACCAGTTGATCGTTGCAAATACAACGAAATATATGATCATAAGCTGGGTTACCGATGGCGTACCGCGGATAACGTCCGTATATACCTTGCCTATCACATTAAACGCCTTCTTCTTTGACAGATTGCATAATGCGATGAGGAATCCTATAATGATACCCAGTACCACTGCCAGCAGTGAAACCTTAATGGTAACTCCTATACCGCTGATAAGAAGCTTGTATCTTTCTTCACTTATAAAACATCTTTGGAACGTATCAACAACGTCCGCCCACCATAATGACATATAAGCTGCTGTCCTTCCGCCTTAATTTACAACAAATCATACTATATAGGAAAACTCACAAACTTGCAAGCCGTAATCTTAATTGGTAAACACCGTCTTTCTCTCTACCTCTTTATCATTTACCATGCAGCGCATCCTTCCATCGATTATCCTCATATCCTCATCCTTGGCATACGTGTCCCTTCCCAGCTTCGTATGGGTCTCTGACTTCACATCAGCCTTATCCATATTAAGCTTGGTCACCTGATCTATGCCTCCGAAGATAAGCGATGCATCCCCTGCATTCTCCAAATACCCGCTCGAATGATCCATAGCAAAATCAGTCCTTCCATGGACCGCTCCAACGCAGGTTGATTCATCTGCGCGAAGACTTATATTGATACGGGAATCCTCAATAAAGATATCGGCATCTGTCCCGTTTATAGTACCTATTCCCGATGCGGCGTCAGCACTTGACATAAGATTGAAAGTCGACTTGGAAATATACAGGCCCGCAGAACCGTCAAGACTTCCCGCCCCCACGCAACGTTCCGCATTTACTTCAGCCTCAAACATACAGCTGCATATCTGGAAACGCGAATCTCCCTTCAGCGCTCCGATGCCTACACAGTTCAGACCTCCGCACCTGATCGAGTACTGACCGCGTTCTATCTTGATCGGACCGCCGAGTCCCGAACCTATTCCAATACCATCCTGCCCACCGGCTTGTATCGTTATCCTTCCATCCTGCTCAAACAGGATCTCTCCGTGAGTCTCGTCCTCATCATTACCTATGCCGTAATACTTGGGATAATTGATCTCAATTTTTAAGTTGCCGTCCCCGACAAATATAACTCGCGAACCTTCCGGAACCTTTATTCCGATACCTTTAAACAGATTCTCTCCCTGAAGTCGCAGTGTAACATCACAGTTCTTTCCGATGTCTATACACGGCCTCCCCTTTATGTTTGAGAACACAACATTCTCAAGCGTGATCACTCCGGTATAACCGGGCAATATCTGAAGATGTATATCCGTGTTAAGACCGGGCGAACCGACGATAGCGATATCCTTGTAGACTGCATTCTCATCACCAACCGAAATATCCGTATAACCGTCCCTGTACAACATACCTAACGGAATACGATTGGTACTGCCCGCCATGTGTATCCGCTTGTCCGTACCGTCCTGTCTCTCCTGATAATATGTATTTATCTCATTGCGGATCATTTCATTTATACGTGGTATGATATCCGCGGAAGGCTTGGCAGTGTAATAACCCTGTATAAGATCCACTCCCATATGGATGACTGTACGCATCTCATCCTTGGTTTCGATACCCTCGGCAAGCGACATTATGTTATTATCCCGGCAGAACTTTATTATCTCGCTTACAAAATGCTGCTTCTGTGGCTTTGATTCAATGCCCGAAAGAAGTGCCCGGTCGATCTTAACATAATTGGGCATGTACCTGAGCAGGTTACTTACATTTGAATAACCCGTTCCGTAATCATCAATTGCTATCTCAAGGTTAAGCTCACTAAACAGGTTCTTCATGTGGTCAAGCTCAGCCTCGTCAAGTTCCGCCTCTTCCGTAAGCTCAATTACAGTCCTGTGACAATTACGCTTAAGCAGGTCCTTTATGGCCTGAAAATCATCCTCCTTAAGCCTTAATCCGGGAATACTGTTTATAAATATCTTGGCATTACCGAATAATTCTTCCTTCTCCTCCATAATGCCCAGCACATTGTAATAAGTTGCTCGCTCCACATCCGGAAGCCTGCCCTGCAATCCGGCATATTTGATTATATCAAGGGGGGATATCCTCTTCTCTGTATTCGAGCGCATCAGCGCTTCATATGAGTAGATCTCGCCGTCAGAAGCCCTGACTATCGGCTGGAAGAAATAGGTGAGCAGATTCTCATCAAGTATCCTGGTCACTATCTCATAATCCTGCTTTTCTTCATCAGAAAGAAGCTCAAGCCTTGCATTTGACGGGGAAAACTTGTTGAGGAGATTGCTCTCGAGCTGTTTCTTAAGTCCTTCAACAACCAGGGATCTCCTGAGCACTTCAAGGCATCTTGAAACGATGGACATCCAGAACCTGTAATCCACATCATAGCTTCTTGCCTTATCTCCGTAGCTTACCGCCGCATATCCGAAGCATTCGGACTCAAAGAATACAGGTGAGAAGAAATAGGCAAGCGGTTCCTCATGCTCCTCTTCAAACTCAGGGAGCAGTATAGACGTTTTAAACACCTCATCTGTTCCTGCTGCCCCGTCCTTGCCTGAACCGTTGTATCTTACAGCACAGATCATCTTGTCCGGATACCCCGTATTGTTTATATGAAGGTTAACGTCCTTATCCATATTGATCCACTGATCCGCAATGCACAGGCGCAGGCTTTCGACATCCTTGAGCTGATATGTATATGAATAGACAGTTCCGAAGAAATTCTGAAGATTGGTCTGAAGGAACAGGTTCTCCGGCATCATGTTATATACCGTATGTATGCCTTCCGCCATCCTCTCGGTCATCCACGAGTCCCTTCTTATATGATCATTGGTATCTTTACACTTGCTGCACCCGCAGGTCTCTCCGATGAGCAGACGCGGCTTATCAAGGAATTCCGGATCTTTCTCTCCGTCAAGCCTTGCCTTTATGTAAATGGCAGCATACACACCGTTCTCTTCATCCGGGAATACCGTACTAGTCATGATCCTAGGCCCCGTTCTGCCTTCTTCGGTAGAATCAAATCCTGCTACCGCAACATCCTCCGGCACACGCATTCCCATCTCTTCAAGCGCCTCGCACACTCCGATGGCCATCTCATCATTGGCGCATACAACTGCTTCCGGAAGCCCGTCACGACTGAGCAAGAACTCTCTTATTGCCTGCTCGCCACTCGTATACCAGAAGTCGCCGTGGAAGATCCTTCCTTCCTTAACCCGCAGTCCGGACTTCTTCATCGTATCGCTGAATGCCTGCAGTCGCTTGATAGCATGCGGATGCCAACGCTTTCCTGAAATATATGCTATATCCTTATATCCGTGAACCTCGATCATATGGGTGACGAGCGCCACCATACCTGCATGATCGTCCTCATAAACGCTTGGGAAAAAATCACTCTCCCTGTCGATCACAAGTACCGGCCCGCTGAACTCCTCGTTTATCCTTGTTTCTATGTCATGACACACTCCGTTTGTCTGGATACTGTCCTTTATAATGACTATGCCATCAAATGACAGCGGATTGAACAGGTTGAAAATATTGGCATCACCGCTTTCACGTGCCGGTGTATCCTGATACTTTCTGAACATGGAAAATACACAGACATCCATATCCTCTGTCCGTGCCTGCCGTAAAAATCCCGTTATGAATCGGCTCTGTCTCTTCTCTTCAACTTC
>JAFXVI010000069.1 GCA_017524595.1 Lachnospiraceae bacterium
ACACGAAGAATCTCTGGCAAAATATTCCACTACGGTATTTGTCCTCGTCTTTGTACTCTGCTGCGGCATAAATACCTTGTGGAGCTATTTCCAGGAGACTTCTCTTCACTACTCAAATCCACTGGTTGTCATAGGTTCAGCTTCTGTATTCATTGCATTCTCAAGGCTTAAGATCAAATCCGGCAAAGTCATCAACTCCCTTGCCAAAGCTTCATTTGCAGTTTATCTTACCAACTTCTACCTGTTCAGGTATTTCAATATCGCCGAAGTTGTTAAGGGCAATACGGGCATATACATTCTTCACACCATAGGAGTTGCAGTTGCAGTCTATCTGGCAAGCTGGATCTTATACATGGTATTTGATCTGATATCAAGACCGCTTTTCGAGGTCATGAAAAAGAAGATCAGATTCTGGGAATACGAGATCTGAAATCTTACGCTGATCAAACATAGATAAATCTTACAGCTTGGAGAATGTAGCTGCATAGAACTTCACGCGGTATTCCTTTGGAGTATATCCGGTATGCTTCTTGAACATTTTGGAGAAGTGACTTTGCGAACAGAAAGACAGAGAGTTCGCAATATCATTAAACGAATAATTGGTCTTGGCAAGCAAAGCCTTGGACACTTCGATCCTGCGCTCCGTCAGGTAGCCCAAAAAGGTCTTGCCGGTCTCACGCTTGAAGATCGTCGCAAGGTATGCGGAAGTCAGTCCGAGACTTTCTGCAACAGAATCAAGAGTTACCTTCTCATTGAAATGCGAATCCAGAAAATTAATGCAGGTCAATACAGTCTGGGAATACACATTCACCTTCTTGAAAGACTTGACTATATCTACAAATTCAGACCATACCGCCCTGTTGATCTCGTGAACCTCTTTCTCGGTTCTTGCAACATCGGCTTTCTTAATATATGTGTCACTTACTGAGAACACGGTCTCCTGAGGGATTCCGGCTTCTATCATGTAGCGCGTGGCAAGGCCCGTATTAACTATAAACAGATACTTCATATTACGGAGAGCATCATTGGAAAACCTGCCTTCAGATTCAGGCCTCATCAGTCTGTCAGCCTCATCGGCCGCTCTGATATCACCCTTCATAAGATACTGAAAACGTCTTGAATAATCATCAAGATTCTCATAAGAAAATCCGTTATCCGGATACTCTTTCATAAGTGCCGCTATCTCATCAACGCTTATAATGCGCCTGTTGTTTTCCATCTTTATCCCCTCGAAAATGCCTTTGCAAAAAGCAGACCAGTTTGAATAATATAGTATCGGCGGGGATAATACAATCGAATTTCAAAATATCATTTTTGTTTTATTTTACGCCTTAAGTCTCCATGTTTTCGGTGCGTATTTATACACAGTCTTCCGCATTACAAATACGAAAAACACGGTCAATAAAGTAAGCACTCCGGCAAGTATCAGAGAATTGCACGGGATCCAGATAACTATAGCTCCGACTGAATATACGATTATCCTTACGAGATTATACATTCCACTCTTAACATTGACTGACGTTGTAAACGGCTGGAACAGATAGTAGGAAGCAAGCGGAATCATCGTGCAGAAAATGCTGAGTGATGCAGAGATCACAAATGTTGCAAGATACTGGAACGGATATGTCTATCCTCCGGTGATGAACAATATGCAATTTGCTGCAAGAGCAAACGAGAGAGCGGGTATGAAGTTGATCTTTATAAGCTGAATCAATCTTATATCGAACAGTTTGATAATCTTTTCTCGCTGCTTGAAAAAACTGAATGTCATAAGGCTGTTATCGCAGTTGATAAACATTGCCTGTGTGCTCTTAAATGAGTTGTCCGCAATCGTTATCGGCACAATAAGTCCCAACAGATGAGTCTCTGCGCACCACCTTAAAAACAATGATAATGTCGATTCCGCAAACGGCAGAAGAGGATCCTCATAACACCTGAAAAGGACAATATTAAGAAGATTATGCATCACCATATTTGCGCAGTTATCACCGCCGAACCGCTGATGATAACCGTATATAAACTCAGCAGCCAGAAGGCCTGCAATAACAAATAAAACAGCCGTAACTATGATAGGTTTTGCAACAAGCATGGCGCCGTGTCTTTTGATAAACAGGGCATTTAAGTATTCGAAGCCCTTTTTATTGTATTTTACACTGCCTTTGGCCTTTATGCGCTTGAAGTTCTTCGTCGTATCGCGGTCCTTGTACATCACCTGCTGATCTTTTACGATGTTGTCACGCAGAGCTCTCCTGTGAAGTGCAGGCTCATAATCCATTATGACCTTAAGTCCCCAGATGCCGAGAACGGCAAGAACTCCACATGCTATAAGCACGGTATATAAAGGCACATAGTAGCCGTTTGCTATTAAAGCTAAAAGCAAAGGAGCTGCAATAACAATGCATATGATCCTTATCACCAAGCTGAAAGCACTGACCTTCATCGGCTTGTGGAACCTGCTCTTTATCCTGAACGAGATTGCCTGAACACCTGTTCCGAACAGCTTTATCAATATTGCAAGAAGCGGGATCCCGAGCCATACCCAGAAAGGGCAGCCTGTGACTATTGCAACGATTCCCGCGATCAGATAACCTATCGCGTATTTTGCAAGATCATAAACGAGCAAAGTGTTGTCGAGCTTTTTGGCATTCATCCTGAGCATAAATACAAGGTATTCCTTCTCAGGCGTGCATCTGAACATCGGAATATTTATAAGTATTCCGCACAATGCATAAACAATGAACAACGTTAACGCAAAGCAGGCATGTATATCTGATCCCGATACTCCCGGCGCCATATCATAATCAATATAAGCATCTTTAATGATAAACGATGCCAGATAGATCATTCCAAGACCGAATATCTTGCCGATAAAAAGCACGCCCACTTCCTTAATGACATGGATTATCCAGTAGATGATCTTCAGAAAGGCCGTGCCGTAAAGGCGGTCAGGAATTATCTTGCCTATCACGGGTGTTTTCCTGAGCGCGAAAACAAGGCCGTTGTATCCGATAATACTTCTTAAGTGTATTACCTTTGCCAGTGTATTGAAAAACTCTTTAAGCATCGTCCTGATCCTTCAAAGCCTCGATGATCTTGATCTTGAAATCATTGTCATTGAGATCATTTTTATCGATAGGTTCAAGCCTTCCGTTGTGAAGCAATACGATCTCGTCGCAAAGATCAACAGCGACATCAAGAAGGTGCGTGGAAAAGATCGTTATCCTTCCCTCTTTCTGGCTTCTTATAACCTTCTTCATCTCTTCTGCAATAACGACATCAAGAGATGTCAAGGGCTCATCCAGAAGCACGAGCCTAGGAGATGCGATAATGTTCAGAAGCATCTGCATCTTGTTCTTCGTACCGTGCGAATAATCCTTCAAAAGCCTGTCCCTGTCGTCTTCCGGGATCATCATATAATCGAAATACTCGTCTATCGTTCTGTCAGGAGTGATCTCCTCATGAACTTCGATAAAAAACTTCAGAAACTCTCTTCCGGTCATGAATTCCGGAACAGTAGGAGTCGATACAAGGTATCCGATATCTTCAGGCAATACCGGTATGATCTTGCCTGAATCCTTATCATCGCGAAGATAAAAAGATCCTGAAGTTGTATCGATATCCCCGTTAATACAATTGAAAAACGTCGTTTTGCCGGATCCGTTGCGGCCTAAAAGGCCATAGATCCTGCCTTCCTCAAAAACAAAGTCAACATCTTTAAGGACCTTCTTGGATCCATAGTTCTTTACAAGATGACTTATTACAAATTCCATACGGCTTCCCCCTTATGCCAGAGTATTGTATCACTAAATCATTAACGTATTCTTAACCTGGTCTTAAATAAATCAGGGCTGCCCGCAATGAAGCAAAGGCGTTGTCTCAAAGGCATCCTGAAGGATGGATGGGTGATAGTCCCCAGATGGATGGGTGATATCAGCGGTGACGAAAATGAGCTGAAATCGTCACTGTTTTCGTCAAATTGAGTGATTTTGGGATACATTTGCTCCCTCAAAAACACCCCAAATTTTCAAAAGAGCACTTTTGGGATGCAATCTGAAGCAAAAATGCACCCCAAATCAAGAATACGAGCCATTTGGGATACATTTGTCCTCTTAAAAACACCCCAAATCTTCAATTCAAAACATTTGGGATGCAATCAAAAGCAATTTGAGCTTTTTATGATTCTGCAAGGCTTCAAAAATATCTAATAAGCCTAAAAGCAGCATTTTGTGATACAGACGCAAAAAAGCTGTCCCTTGATAATTCACGCATGCCAACACGGCTAGCTCATCCTCCGCGCGCACCAATCCACCCATGCCGAACCCGACCGCTCATCCTCCGCGCGCACCAATCCACCTATGCCAACCGGGCCAGCCATCCTCCGCACGCACCCGTTCACCAATTTCCGCCCAATCTGCCGCGCGAACCAATCCACCCATGCCGAACCCGTCCTCCCATGCCAACCTATCCCAGTCCACCCTCCGCACGCCCACCTTGTCAATCTCTTTAATGCACATTCCGGACGGGTCTGAATTACCTCAAAATATGCAAAATTATTGCTTGTTTCGGTTTGACACACAATTGTAATAATTATAATATTAAGGAGTGTTTTAAATCCCTTAAGGAGGTGGTTTTTATCCGCGAGTTAGAACAAAGGATCCTTTCAGAAGGTCAGGTTCTTCCGGGTGAAGTCCTTAAGGTAGGCAGCTTCCTCAATCAGCAGATCGATACAAAGCTCCTGATGGATATGGGGGAGGAAATAGCACGCCTTTTCAAGAGTAACAATGTTACAAAGGTATTAACCATCGAGTCTTCGGGCATTGCGATCGCATATGCGGCAGGACTTGCGATGGGATCCCGATCGTCTTTGCAAAGAAGCATTCGACGAGCAATCTTTCAGGCGATCTCCTCACATCCAAGGTTTTCTCGTATACACATCAGCAGACTTATGACGTGGCAGTATCGGCAGATTACATAACTAAAGACGATACTGTGCTCATAGTCGATGATTTTCTGGCAAAGGGCAATGCTCTGGCAGGCCTTATCGAGATCGTCGGGAAGGCGGGCGCCAAGCTTGCCGGATGCGCGATTGCGATCGAGAAGGGTTTCCAGGGCGGCGGAGATGCCCTGCGTGCCAAGGGGATAAGAGTCGAATCTCTGGCTATCATCGATAAGATGACGGATGATTCTCTCGAGTTCAGGGTGCAGCAACAGCAGCAATAACAGCTGCAATAGCAGTACACCTGAGTTATTTAATTTTGATATGCATATTTGGCATATATTATTTTTGAACGGAGGCAAATTATGAAGAAGTTGATTTCTTTGTTAGTTTCAGCAGCTCTTGCAGTTACTTCGGTATTTGCACTTGCAGGATGCAGCGGAACAAAGGGAAGCGGTAATGAGGCTTCAAACTTCAAGGTTGGTGCTATCTACATCAACAGCCAGAACGACACAGCAGGTTATACTTATGCACATCATCACGGTATCACCGAAGCAATGAAGAAGGTTGGACTTGATCCGGCCAAGGATCTCTACATTGTGGACAATGTTCCTGAGGATGACGAGAAAGTTAAGCAGGCAATCGACCAGCTCGCAGGCAACGGATGCAACATTATCTTCGGTATAAGCTTTGGTTATCTCAATGCTATGGATGAGAAGGCTAAGGAATATCCGGACATCATCTTCTCACACGCTACAGGATATCTTTCGAACGATAAGAACTTCAACAATTATTTCGGAAGGATCTATCAGGCACGTTACCTCGCAGGTATTGCTGCAGGTTACAAGTCACTTGCATTAGGCAACAATAACATCGGTTACGTTTCCGCATGGGGTACTGAGTAGGAGTAGGTCAGCTCCTGCTCCTTTGGGGTCCCGTCATCATTGTTGTTATCCTTGTTGCAGGAGACAAAAACAAGCGACAGTACGCCGAA
>JAFXVI010000070.1 GCA_017524595.1 Lachnospiraceae bacterium
CTTTTTCTTTTAAGGATGTTACTTTATGTATTAACAATAAGTATATTATTAATAATATAACAAATGCTACTGTTATTATTATACTATAATAATCCATGGCTAAAAAACTAAGCATATCTACTTCACCTCATATTGCTATAATTTAAAATGCTGGCAATATAGCTTCCGTCATAGCCGACTACGGAAACATCATCAGGTATGCTGAGTCCTTCATCCCTTATCGCATTTATTCCTCCTATGCATGAATAATCATCCGAATACATGATGCAGGTCGGGCGGTCTTTAAGCTTAAGCAGCTTCTTGGTATATTCATACGCAGCCTGCGGATTGCGGTAGGATGAATACATAACATACTCATCAGGCGTATCTATACCCTTCTTCTCAAGGCTTCTGTAGAAACTGCCCAGCCGGTTCTTCGTAACAGAAGTATCATCACCCGCAATATACGCTATCTTAGTATGACCCTTGGAACATACATATTCCACAAGATCATGCATACCCTGGATATTATCCGAAAGCACGGCTATCCTGTAATCAAACACATGGTCAATGGTGATAACCGGCAGATCGGAATGTATGAGTTCGATCACCTGCGGATCATAAAAATCAACACAGGCTATCACGACGCCATCAACGCCGCGATAGTGACTGTGTTCGAGATAGGACATATTATTGTTATGTGTGGAATTGATAAATGTAATATCATATCCTTTGGACTCCACAACCTTCTTAAAGCTGTCAAGGACATGGGCGAAATAGTCATGCGTCAGTCCGCTCTGGGCCTCGTCCACAAACAGAACACCTATATTATAGGTACGATTAGTCTTAAGCGCACGCGCCGATGAATTCGGAAAATAACCAAGCTCCCTGGCTGCCTTCCTGATCTTCTCCTTAGTGGCAGGACCCACATCCGAAAGATCATTCAGTGCCTTGCTTACCGTAGCCACCGACACACCGCATTTAGCTGCAATATCCTTTAACGAAACCATACTGACTTCTCCCTTTAAATAACCCCACTTACACAACGATACAGCGTTTTTTACCCGCTTAATCGTTTTCGATGTTCAGTATATATCAAAATTGTCAATTTTTCAATAGTATTGTTTTCACTTTTGTGCATTTTTCATTATTTTTTTTGTTTTTTTATTGCCTGTTTGACTTATGTGTTGTATAATTTCAAAAGGTTCTTTATTTTTTTTATAGGATAACTTAATCGTTTTCAGAGCATTATCCTGTATGTAACTGTAAATTTATCAGGCATAAGGCATTTCTCCTGCACTGTACGGATGTTGTCTCATGCCAAAAAGGAGAAGGTAAATATGAAGTTTGGACATTTCGATGATCAGAACCGGGAGTATGTTATAACCACCCCGAGAACCCCGCTTCCGTGGATCAATTATCTTGGCAGCAATGATTACTTTGCCCTGATAAGCAACACCTGCGGAGGATATTCATTCTATAAGGACGCAAAGCTTTTGCGACTTACACGTTATCGTTATAACAACGTTCCCGCAGACAATAACGGCAAATACTTCTATATTAAGGACGGTGACACCGTATGGAATCCCGGCTGGCAGCCGACAAAGACCGAACTTGACTCTTACGAATGCCGCCACGGTATCGGCTACAGCAAGTGGAATTCAGTTAAGAACGGCATCAAAGCTTCCATGCTTTCCTTTGTTCCGACGGATGACACCTGTGAGATCCATCAGATCAAGCTCACCAATGACACAAACGCCAAAAAGAGTATCAAGCTTTTCTCTTATATCGAATGGTGTCTTTGGAATGCAGATGATGATTCAAGGAATTTCCAGCGTAATTTTTCTACAGGTGAAGTTGAGGTCATTGACTCCACTATTTATCATAAGACTGAATACAGGGAACGCCGTAACCACTATGCCGTTTTCTCGGTAAATACGAAGATTGACGGCTTCGATACTTCCAGAGATGCATTTTTCGGAGCATACCGCGACAACAGCAATCCCGAAGTATGTGAGAAAGGTGAGTGTACAGGTTCCATAGCTCACGGCTGGTCGCCTGTTGCAGTCCATCAGATCAATGTTGATCTTGAGCCCGGCGAAACGAAATCATACGTTTTCGTTCTTGGCTACTGCGAGAATCCCGATAACGACAAGTGGGAAAGCAAGGGCGTTATAAAGAAGGATCCATCAAACAAGCTGCTTGCAAAATATAAGACAGATGCAGATGTTGAAAAGGCTTTCGGCAAGCTTACAGACTACTGGAACAACCTGCTCTCAATCTATACTGTTGAATCAGCAAACGACAAGGTTAACCGTATGGTAAACATCTGGAACCAGTATCAGTGCATGGTTACCTTCAACATGAGCCGTTCCGCTTCATATTATGAGTCAGGTATCGGCAGGGGAATGGGCTTCAGGGATTCCAACCAGGACCTTTTGGGCTTTGTACATCTCATCCCCGAGCGCGCAAGAGAGCGTATCATAGACATTGCTTCTACTCAGTTCCAGAACGGAAGTGCTTATCATCAGTACCAGCCTCTTACGAAGCGCGACAATTCTGATATCGGTTCAGGCTTTAATGATGATCCTCTGTGGCTCATCGCCGGTGTATCGGCTTACGTAAGGGAGACAGGCGACATCTCGATACTCAAGGAAATGGTTCCTTACGATAACGATATGAGCGTAGCCACCACCCTTATGGAGCATCTCAAGAGATCGTTTGACTTTACAGTTAACAACAAGGGGCCTCACGGTCTTCCTCTTATCGGACGTGCAGACTGGAACGACTGCCTTAATCTTAACTGTTTCTCAGAGCATCCGGGAGAATCATTCCAGTGCTTCGGACCTTCAGAAGGACCTGTTGCCGAATCCGTATTCATTGCCGGTATGTTTGTCAAGTACGGTGAGGAATATGCACAGCTCGCAGAGCTGCTTGGCGATACTGCCGAGGCAGAACGTGCACGCGCCGAAGTTAAGGTTATGTACGATACTGTTCTTAAGGACGGCTGGGACGGCGAATGGTTCGTCCGTGCCTATGATGCATACAGCCACAAGATCGGTTCAAAAGAATGCGAGGAAGGCAAGATCTTCATCGAGTCTAACGGCTTCTGCTCACTTGCAGGGATCGGTGTTAAAGAAGGTCTGGCTAAAAAGGCTCTCGATTCCGTCAAGGAACACCTTGACTGCAAATACGGCGTAATGATCTTACAGCCTGCATATACGGTATATCACCTTGAACTTGGTGAGATCTCATCATATCCTCCGGGATACAAGGAGAATGCGGGTATATTCTGTCATAACAATCCTTGGGTATCCATAGCCGAGACGGTTATCGGACGAGGTGACAGGGCATTCGAGATATATAAGAAGACCTGTCCTGCATACACTGAAGAGATATCCGAGATCCATAAGACCGAGCCTTACGTATACTGCCAGATGGTAGCAGGTAATGACGCATATATCCCCGGCGAAGGCAAGAACAGCTGGCTCACCGGTACTGCAGCATGGACCTTCTGCAATATCTCACAGTATATCCTTGGCGTATATCCTACGCACAAGGGACTGCAGGTTGATCCTTGCGTACCTCACGGCTTCGGTGATTTCAAGATCACACGTAAGTTCCGCGGCGCTACATACAATATCACCGTGAAGAATCCTTCAGATGTTGAGAAGGGCGTTAAGTCAATGACCGTTGACGGACAGGCAGTAGACGGATGCGTGATTCCATACGATGCATCCAAAAAGAATGTAAATGTAGAAGTCATCATGGGCTAATGGGACACGGGGACGGTTCTTTTGTCCCACCCTGTCAGTTTTATTAGTTTCATACGAACCCCTGCACATTTTGCAGGGGTTTCTTTTATCATAGTTTCATCATTTTCAATAAAAATCTTTCTTTTTCGCATCTCACAACTCCAACAAAGACTGTGACTTTTTCACAAATCTGATTTTATTCCGAATCTCCTCTTCAATCTTTGAACACTTTATGCTATCATCACATGGCATCTAAAAACGGGACGAAAGAACCGTCCCCATGTCCCATAAACAAAAGGTGGCAAATCATGAGCAGAACACATAGGATCAAATCTCATTCCGGTCTGTATCATATTATATTGCGCGGAATGGATAGGCGTATCATCTTTTTAGATGACATGGACAGAACAGTTTTTCTAAAAGCCGTCAAACGTGCCAAGGCAAAATCACACTTCAAACTATATGCTTATTGTCTAATGGATAATCATGTCCACATGCTGATCAAAGAAGAGGACGAGCCGCTTGAGGTGATTTTCAAACGTATCGGAGTTTCTTATGTTTCGTATTTCAACAAGAAATATGATTTGTACGGACACTTATATCAGGATCGTTTTCGAAGTGAACCTGTTGATTCGTATACATATTTCCTAGATGTGCTTAGATATATATGCCACAATCCCATTAAGGCCGGATTGTGCAGCTCTCCCAAAGAATATATTTGGCTTGAATGCAGCAGGGTCAGGGATCATTCCGGTCTTATAGACGATATAGATGATTTTACTTCGCTGACCGAAAGCGAAATGGCCGATTTCATACTCGACGATTGCAGCAACATACATATGGACAGCACAGATCGCAAGAGATTTAATGACACAGATGCATTAGCCATAGTAAAATCAGTCACCGGTTACGACAATCCCCAGTACTTGGGCGAACTCAATAAAAATCAGCTTCGCCACGCCTTACAAAAATGCCTGGAAAGAGGCATATCCATACGTCAACTTGCCCGCATCACCGGAATCAGCAAAAGTACGATCGATCGGATAAAAGCAAAAATGAGGACAGAAGAACCGTCCCCGTGTCCCATCATTCGTAGCGTAAGGCGTCTATAGGGTTCATCTTGGCGGCCTTATTGGCAGGATAATAACCGAAGAACACGCCTACTGCCATTGAGAATAAAAGTGCAGCTACTATACTTGATGCTGTAGGAGAGGCTGCGTAACCGAGCGCCTTGGCACCTATCGCACCGCCGCCCAGACCTACCAGGATACCAAGCAGACCGCCCACAAGACAGAGAACAATAGCTTCCATGATAAACTGCAGCCTTATCGAACCATTGGTTGCTCCGAGCGCCTTTCTGGTACCTATTTCCTTAGTTCTTTCCGATATGGATACAAGCATGATGTTCATAACGCCTATACCGCCGACTATAAGCGATATGGCGGCGATCACGGTTATCGCCGTAGATACCGTGCCAAGCATCGAAGTCAGTGCCGACACCATCGAAGCCATCGAAAACGTCTCGATGGTAAAAGTCCTGTTGTTATGATAGTAGCGATCCATAAAAGTCTTTACTTTAAGCGAAAAATCATCTGAATTAACACCGGATGCAGTAATTATCGTAAAGCTCGAAAAACCTTTGGCATGATTTTTCTTAAGGGCATTATTAAGCGGTATGTATAAGGGTGTCGAAGCATCCCTGGCAGACGTCATTTCAAACCCCTGTGATTCGTATTCATAGACGCCGACTATCGTAAAAACGTAATACTTATGCGCGTTACCGGTAAGCTCTATCTCGATCTCCTTGCCTATAGCCTTTTCGTTGTCTCCGTTATACATATTTGTAACAAAGCGATCAGAAACAAGGCAGACGCCCTTACCCTCTTCATAGGCCTGTTTACTGAACTCATTGCCAGCCTGCATCTTGATGTTGTTAGCCCTGAAATACCCCGGACTCACTCCTCTCAAGCTGATATTCGCATAATTTCTTCCCTTTTCTACCTTCGCATCCCCAAGTCCCTGATCTACAGCTATACCATCTATCTCATCAGGAAATGCATCAACAAGCTCCTTAATATAATCGCGCGTTATCAGATCCTCTGTCGATGGAGATTTGGTATTTCTCCGGCCCGAATATCTCATACCCGTTTCATCGGATTCATCCTCCGACGGCCTCTGCTGGATACCGACAATGACATTGTTGGCTCCCATACCTGCCATTTCAGAGGTTATCGAATTCGTAAGAGAATTACCTACTGTTACTATCGCAATAACTGAGCCTATACCTATTATTATTCCCAGCATAGTCAGCAGCGAACGCATTTTATTTGTCAGCAGTGCAGTAAATGCCAGTAACAGATTCTCAAAGAACAGCACGCCTGCCACTTCCTTTCCGTTCGTCTATTATCACTCCGTCCTTAAGCGTAAGGATTCGGGTACATTCCGAAGCCAGTTCCGGAGAGTGTGTGATCAGTATTATCGTCTTGCCCTGCTCATCATGGAGCTTGTGGAAAATATCCATTATGAGCCTGCCCGTCATGGAATCAAGCGCTCCGGTGGGCTCGTCCGCCAGGATCAAAGCCGGATCGTTCGCCATTGCACGCGCTATTGCAACACGCTGTTTCTGTCCACCCGAAAGTTCGTCCGGCTGATGTCTCATACGATCGCCCATTTCAACCATTTCAAGCAATTCCCTGGCCTTCCTGTTCCTCTGCATTATCGGCACTCCGCCATAAAGCATCGGAAGAGCCACATTCTTAAGCGCCGAAGTCCTTGCTACCAGATTGTAGGTCTGGAACACGAAACCTATCTTCTTACACCTTATCGCCGAAAGATCTTTATCCTTGGCCCTGAACATATCAACCCCATCCAGCGTATACTCGCCTTCCGTGGGACGGTCAAGCGCTCCTATCACATTCATTAATGTACTTTTACCGGAACCCGACTGTCCGACTATGGCCACAAATTCACCGCGCCGCACCTGCATGTCTATGCCGTGGAGTACCTCAAGCTCATTCGGCTGTCCGATGAAATAGCGCTTGACGATGTTTTTCATTTCTATTACTACTTCACCTTCCGGTTCATCCCCGTCCACACCGGTTTCGTCCGCACTGTTATCCGTTACAGTTATTTCAGGTTCCGACTCATTTGTTTCGGCTTCATCATAGTCTGCATAATATTCAGAATCATTCTCTTCATCTTCAGCTTCTTCCGAATCATATTCAGACTCATCCTGATCATATCCGGACTCATCATTTTCATCTGTCGCATCAGCTTCCGCGGCACTTAGAGCAGTGTCATCAATATGATCGGCTTCCTTTTCTTCTGCCATCTCCCGCACTTCCGCCTCAGCTTCATCCTTGGATTCCGACTTTGTCTTGGGATACAGGCTGAGTTTTCCATATGCCGGCTTATCGGTATTGGAAGTAAGTATATTATTATCGCCCTCAGGCTGTTGTTTCTGCTTTTTCTTCTTAGCCAAAATTTTATCTCCTTATTGGATCCTACAGTCCCATCATGATCTCGAACGGATTGGTCGCTTCAACTTCAGACTTAACGATAACCGTCATGCCTTCCTTAAGCTTAGGGCTCCGCACTTCCGTATAATAATCACTCTCGATACCTATCTCAACGGGTATTTCGATCTCATTGTCAGCAATCAGATCGCCCTCATCTTCATCACTGCCATATGCAGTCTTAAATATATCTTTAAGACTCTTTGGCGATTCGGCACCGGGCTTTCCTTCCAGCTTCTCTTCTGCCTTCTCAAGAGGTCCCTCAGGTGGTCTGTCTCCTCCTTCAGGTCCTTCCCCGGAAGATTTCTCCATATCCGGGATACCTGATGCACCGTCCTTGGACATATCGGATATCTTGCCTTCGATCTGCTTTCCTGCATCCTTGCGCTGCTGTATCTTTCTTACAGTTGCTTCATCCAGCGCATATACCGCATATTCACCGTCGCCCTTGTCAACCACTGCATCATAAGGTACCGTAAGCACGTTTTCAACCTCTTTTACGATAATTGACAGACGGGCTGTCATTCCAAGCTTGAGCCTGTCATCCTCGGTAAGCACTTTTACCTTAACCTTATATGTGGAATCGGTTGTTGAACCTGATGTCGAACCGGAACCTGCTGCCGAAGAAGACGCAACTGCGATCTCGTCAATAATTCCTTCCAGTTCATCTTCTCTGGTAGCATCTGTCTTGAACATGACTTTCTGGCCGATAGCAATACTGGGGATATCATATTCATCTATCTCAGTGCTGACATAAAGTGTGCTGCAATCCTGAATAGTGACCAGATTACCGCCGGCGAATGAATTGTTCTCCTCAACATCTATCTGTGTAACCATTCCGCTTATGGGAGCTGTTATCACATAATCATCCAGCCTATCCCTCTGCTCCTCGAGCTGTCTTTGGAGTTTCTTGGTTGAATCGTTTGAAGTTATCTCATTTTTCTGATATGTTTCGGTAGCTCCGGCAAGTGTATTGGATCCCTTGTATATCTCATCCTCCAGAGCCCTTACCGCCTTATCATATGCGTTCTGAGCTGCCTCTTCAGTCTTACATGCAGAATCAACAACCGATTGTTGCTGCTCTATGAGTTGATCATAGTATTTCTTAGTATACACTTGCTGTCCGTCAACAATGATTATGGTCTCCGTTTCTCCACAATCAGGATGCTGATCCCTTTCGTTCTTTAGTTCCTCCAACTTCCTCTTCGCATCCCCATAAGCAGAACAAGCCTCATTAAGCTCCTTCTGCTTCTGCTCTATATCAAGCTGAAGATCCCTTAACGTAATACTCTCGGTACCATATGAATAATAATATGTACGGGTATTTGCAGTATCGTTGACCGATTCGGTCGCTTTGCTTTCGGCGATATCTTCCTGAAGCTGCGATATGGTCTTATTGATCGAATCATCAGAGAATGTAACCAGTATATCTCCTTCAGATACATAATCACCGACCTCGCACCTGACTGAAGTTATCTTGGTATCCTTGATGATAGTAGACGCCACGGTACGCTTCTTAGCACTCTCAACCGTCCCCGTAGCTGTTATGGTCTCAACAAGGTTCCTTACTTCAACCGTATCAATCTCCTGATCTGCAGAAGACATTTCCTTCATAAGCTTCTTGGCGGATTTGGATGTGTACATGACAAATGTCAGCACAATAAACCCGATCACCAGCAGAATAATAGGAACCTTAAGTTTCTTTAATACCTTACCCACTCCCCTCATGACCTTCTTAAACGTTTCCAAGTTAACACCTCCGGATAACCAAATAGTCATGAGTTGCACAACTTATGGACTCAGTCCATCCCGCTACCCTTCGCGAAAACATACTGAGTCCATACAAGCGCAAATAATATTTTACTAGATATTCCAACAAAAATCCATAACCAAAATCACAAAATTGTTTACCCCGTAAAACGCTTTATTATGACTTTTCTCAGTTTACATAACCTCAGAGCGCGAGGTCTTTAACAACATTCTCAGGGACTTCATCCTCTATGAAATAATAGTAATTATATTCACCGTAACGCCTCGACTGCTCCCCTCCATGTTTATATATCACCTGAACCTCATATGAATAGTCAAAATCCATACCTCCGTCCCAACGATACATTCCCATGTCGCTCGGATGCAGATAAGCCTCCAGGTTCTTAAGCTCGTCTCCGCTGTATTCCCTGGTCTTAACAAATCTTTCTATCACTTCATCAGGCACAAAATCAATCCCCTGTTCTTCCATATAAGCGTTCTGCTCATCATAATGCGAGTTGGTTATGACCACTGCATCAGCTTCGTCCGCAAGAGAATATCCATCAAATGAATAACCCGCTTCATTTAAATACTTCATGCAATTTTTCATGTCAGGATAAATAACCAGTGATTCTTCCTGCGCTGACATCAATTCCAGAAATCCCGTATCATCTGTAGAGATCGAATACCTTATATAACCTGCCGGAAGTTCATCTATCCTTGCTTTATAGCTGAACGACTCCATATCCTTCTTATACATCGCGATCAATTCAAGCAGCTCATCTGCTCCCAGCCTATTTTCATGCACACCGTCCGTGAATCTGGCGTTCAGTTGGATGGGAAGAGTATTCTTAACAGCCTTATCCGCGTCATATACCTCCACAGAATAATATCCCTTCACGAATTCATCCGTTGACATTATCTTATCCAACAGCTCAGCTGCCCGTGCATCCTTAACAGGTACATTCAGCTCCCTCGCCACGAGCATTCCGTTCTTCATTCTGTACAGCACTACTGCCTGTGAAAATCCGCCCGACTCGTCCAACTTATAAAATGTATCGGGATCATCTCCGGCTATCTCCCACGCAGCGTCATACCTTTCCATCGACAGCTTCGCCAGCTCACATACGCTGTTCACATCGGTTATATACATATTTTCCCTGTAAAAATCAATCATATCCACATACTTAATATCGGCATCTATCCTGTTGCCCCAGAAGCCGTCATAACCCTCGGGCGCAAACACCACGGAAGCGACCGATGAGGGATTGGGGACATATCTGTCTATACCCATCAGATCCTTCTTAAATCCAAAAAAGATAAGGATTGCGATCACAAAGCATATAAGCCATTGCAGTTTTTTCTTAAACGCAAGCCTTACATCAAGTTCAAAAACTCCCTGTATAAGTGCACATACTATGACCGATGCAACCAGTGCGATCACGGCTATTATCATTATATTACGAATGCTTAGGCGGCCGTTGTCGTTCATAGTCTGTGCCGTGATAAGAATTACGACAAGAACTGCCGGAACAGCCATGATCAGCTTAAGAGGCACCGCCATCCATTTGAACACAAGCGTCTTTCCGGCTTTCTCCCTCGGCCGTTTCATATATACCAGATATGAAGCGATAAGCATAATAAGATCAAATGCTCCAAGTGCAAATATGTATTTTGTGGGGATCCCGTTCGTTTTCTTAAGCTCCGTATTCAGTTTTATGAACAGACCGTAAGGCGAAACAACCGGAACCATAAATTCTTCAAGCGTATAATTATATCGGAAGAAAAAGCCCTTATAAGCAGCTATCAGCAACCTTATAACCGCCTCATAGCCCGACAGCACCGTAAAAGCACACAATCCAGCAAAAGATGTTCCGGTTATCATCATCGAAAATATGAACAGATGGTACACACCCAGGAAATACAGCGTCATGTTCCCAAAATCACGCAGCGCCTCGCCGATAGTATACAGATCGCCATAGCCGCTTACCGTAAGCACGGCGAAACATAACAGCATTCCGATAACGTAGGTAAGGGCATACATGATAAACCCGTTAAGCCATATCACAGAAAACCTGCTGCCTTTTCTCAACGGCATGCTTTCGTAAAAATCAAGCTTTATCCTGTCATTAAGATATGAAAAACCGCCAAAGGCAAACAGAGCTGCACCAAGAGTCGCAATTACCGCCTTAACTCCTCCGGAAGCGCCGATGAATCCAGATGCATAATTGTAGACATCACGTCTTATCGCATTATATGCATTAGCTCCATAGTTCATCACATACCGGGCCTCATCAATAGACATTATGAAGATAATGAATGTAAGAACAGGAAATACCACCAGCAGAAGCACCGCCAGACACCACTGCCACAGTCTTCTCTTATTGTTTTCACTAAGGTCAACCCATGATGAGCTTTTTGATGTCATAGCCTGCCACCTCCGTTTCACTTATGAATATTTCTTCAAGGGATAAAGGAAGTATCTCAAAGAATATCGTATTAACTCCTGAAAATGCCCGCTCTATCTCTTCCCTCGTTCCCCTTACTGTATATGTGCGCAGGGATCCGCTGGACTCCTCTTTCACTATATCGATCTGTTCCCTGAGTTTCTTCTCATCCTCTTCTGATGTAAATACACACTGCGTTCTCTGGATATTAAGCTTAAGATCGTCAAGATCCTTGGAGAGCAGTACGCCTCCCCTATGTAACAGTCCAACGTGGTCGCAGATATCCTCAAGTTCCCTTAAGTTATGGCTTGCGATAACAGGAGTAAGTCCTCTCTCCTCCATCTCCTTTGCAAAGATACTCTTGATGCCCTGACGCATCACCGGATCAAGTCCGTCAAAGGATTCATCACAGAACAGATACTTGGTTCCGGCACATATTCCAAGAAGCAGCGCCAGCTGACGTTTCATTCCCTTGGAATATGTATTTATCTTCCGTAAAGGCGCAAGATCAAAGGTTTTAAGATATTCGCCGAATTTGTCCTTATCAAACCTGGGATACTGATTTGAAAGATATGCCTGCATATCCATCGGATTACAGTTCGAGAAAAAATACGGTGTATCCGATACGAAGAAAATATTCCTCTTCGCCTTCGGATTGTCATACACATTCATATCGTCAACCGTGATGTATCCGTCATCCGGCTTTATAACGCCTGCTGCCATTCTGAGCAGCGTACTCTTACCAGCACCATTAGTACCCAACAGCCCGAACACTATCTTTTCGTTTATGTCTACGCTCACCCCGTCGACTGCCTTGATATCTTCAAACGACTTGGTGACTTTCTCTATCCTTATCACTGTTTTCCACCTCCCCTTATATGCTCTATCAATTCTTCCCCGGTTATTCCTGCGTTACCGGCCGAAGCGCACACCTCGTCCAGCCTGTTAAATATCTCCTTCCTGTACTCTTCCCTGAGCTTTCCGATATCAGATACAAAATTGCCGCGTCCCTTGACCGTATATATATAACCCTGCCGTTCAAGCTCACTGTATGAGCGCTGTATCGTATTCGGATTTATGGACAGTTCCATCGCCATTGTCCTTACTGACGGCATCTTCTCATCCGCTTTCAGTGCCCCGTTTAGTATGAGAAGCCGGAGCTTATCAAAGATCTGTTCATAAATGGGCCTTGAATCCTTATAATCTATCAGGATCATACATGCTTCTCCTTTCAAAAAAATAAGTGTACTAGCTCACCTAGTACACTTAATATACGTCCACAATTTAAATTTGTCAATCCCAAATCCTCTAATGCATGATCATACTCTGCCGTTCAGCGAAAATCCACCGCCGCCTGAAACAAGGATTCCGTTGTTTTTCTTCTTTTTGCCTCTTCTTGCAACAGTCACACCACCCGACTTCTTGCTCGTGGCATCAATATCTTCCTTCTCAAATACATAACTGCAATCCGGACAGATTGTCGGAGTAACATTTGTATTTGCCATAAATATATTCTCACAGGACGGGCATTTTAATCTCTTGAGATCATTCTCAGCTATGCCACCTCCAACCTTATCCAGTTCTTCATCTGTCAGGGCGCTATCTATTCTCTTCTCCAGCATATCCATTCCCTCCTATCTTTGAGCCTTTCTATTTATTTATACGGTATACGGACAAATGTGGCAATAAAAAAATCAAAAAATTTTGATCCCCGGCAGCAACGTTCACAGTGTATTATCCGAAAGACTTATCCTGCATACAGGATGGGCCTTTCCGTCGTTTATTCCGTTAACAAGATCAGAATACTGCGTCCACTCACTGTCAGTCATAAAATGCATACTGTCACCGGTATCCTCGTCCGCAAGAAGCCTGCTGCGTTCATATATGTTAAAAGATCTGTTCAAAAACGCACTGTTAAGCCATTCAGTCTGCTTCTGCCTGTCTCTTTCACTCTCGGGAAGCGCAGATGCAACAGCATAGTTGCTTACCAGCAAAAACTCATTGTCATTTCTTTCAAGCACAGTCCATTCAGTATTACCCTTATACTTGCCATATGAGACCATATCACCCGCCTGTGCTTCTTCAAGCACACCGGCTTCTTCCCGCATTCTGAACACAGGAAAAACCAGACTGAAGAAAGACAATAAAATAATAAGACCGGCTGTAATAGTGCACACCATCGTAAACTTTTTCTTATCTACCGGCTGTCTGGGCATTTCCGCCTGCAGATCCTGTTCTTCAAGAAGCTTCTGTGCTTCCAATATGGCTTCATCAGGAAGATCAGCTTTTATAGCAGACTCATCAGACCTTTCTTTCGTACTCTCTTCAGCGCTGACAGGTCTTGCCGGTTCAACAGGCTTCGGGATCGCCTCCCTCAACTGTTCTCCCGCGATCGCCCTGTTTATACGTGACTTTCTTGCATCAGGATCCAGCTTGCGCCATTCTTCATCAGTGATCTTTAAATCCGCAAGATAATCATTTTTACATCTTAAGCATTTGATCTTCCTACCCGTACTGCCGGTCTTAAAAAAGCTCCTGCAGCCGGGGCATACATACATTATATATCCCACTTCGAGTCCTCATTGCAAACAGTGTATATATTCAGTATTTATTACCATATTATAATATTTTACAATTTTTCTTTACTATGCGCAACCGTTGGAAAAAGTCCTGCAATAATTATCGCTACCGCACTAAAAACATGAATATGAGATTCACAGCCGCTGCAGCGATCCACGCCATAAAACACTGCCACAGCACCACCCCCAGTGCCCATTTACTCCCGAGTTCTCTGCGTATTGCCGCTACCGCCGCAACACAGGGCGTATACAGGAGCGAAAAGATCAGCAGTGATGAAGCGTTCGCCGTTGATATCGCCGTACCGACATTTTCCCCGAATAATACCCCCAGGACGGAAACAACGTTCTCCTTGGCAATGAAACCGCTGATAAGAGAAGTACAGATGCGCCAGTCGCCCAATCCGGCCGGACGCATGATCGGAACCAGAAGCCCTGATATCGCCGCAAGTATACTTGTTTGCTGATCCGATGTCATATTGAAATGCATATCGAAGCTCTTTAAAAACCATACTACGATAGTTGCGATAAGGATAACCGAAAAGGCACGCTGAAGAAAATCCTTGGACTTCTCCCACATGAGCTGGAACACATTACGAAGACCCGGCAGCCTGTAATTGGGAAGTTCCATTACAAAAGGAACGGCATCGCCCTTAAACAGTATCCTCCTGTAAAGAAAAGCCACCAATATCCCGTCAGCGATCCCAAGAACATATAATATGATCATAACAAGCGCGCCCCTGCGCGGGAAAAAGGCATCCACAAAAAAAGCATATATAGGAAGCTTGGCAGAACAGCTCATAAACGGAGTGAGCAGAATCGTCATCCTCCTATCACGTTCACTGGGAAGAGTTCTCGTAGCCATAACAGCAGGAACTGTACACCCAAAACCGATAAGCATAGGCACTATACTTCGACCCGAAAGACCTATCCGCCTTAACAGCTTATCCATAACAAAAGCGACTCTGGCTATATATCCGCTGTCTTCTAACAGGGACAAAAACAGGAACATCGTCACGATGACCGGCATAAAAGACACAACGCTGCCCACTCCCGCAAATATTCCGTCAATTATCAGCCTTCTCAGTGCGTCATTTACCTGCGTAGCAACAAGAATGCCGTTGACCGAATCCGTTACTGCGCCAATACCCAGTTCAAGTATATCCTGAAGCCATTTGCCTATAACTCCAAAAGTAAGCCAGAACACCAGTCCCATTATTCCCAGAAAAACAGGGATTGCCGTATATTTACCGGTAAGTACCCTGTCGATACGTTCACTCCGTGCCCTTTCCCTGCTTTCCCCTGGTTTCTTCACCGTCGCTTCACACACCCGGTTAATGAAGGCAAACCTCATATCTGCCATTGCAGCCTTACGATCGAGTCCCCTCTCATTCTCCATCTGGATAATGATATGGTCTATCATTTCCTTTTCATTATCATCAAGCTCAAGCTGCGAGATGATCATCTCATCACCCTCTGCCACCTTTCCGGCTGCAAACCTGACAGGCAGTCCGGCGGCCACGGCATGGTCCTCTATCAGATGTTGAATGGCATGCAGGCAACGGTGAACCGCACCTCCATGATCCTTTTCATCGCAAAAATCCTGCCTCATCGGACGTTCCCTGAAATGGGCCACGTGAACCGCATGCGCAACAAGCTCATCTACGCCCTCATTATTGGCTGCCGAGATAGGTACCACCGGAACTCCGAGAAGCTTCTCCATTCCGTTTATTTTGATCGTGCCGCCGTTTTGGCGCACTTCATCCATCATGTTAAGTGCAACTACCATCGGTATGTTCATCTCGATGAGCTGCATTGTCAGGTACAGATTTCTCTCGATATTGGTAGCGTCCAAAATATTGATTATACCCGCCGGTTTTTCATTAAGTACAAAATCACGCGATACAATCTCCTCAACCGAATACGGAGACATTGAATATATGCCCGGAAGATCTACTACCATTGTATTGGGGGTATTTTTGATGGGACCATCCTTTCGGTCAACCGTAACACCCGGAAAATTGCCGACATGCTGATTGGAACCTGTAAGCTGATTGAAAAGAGTGGTTTTGCCGCTGTTCTGATTTCCGACAAGTGCAAAGGTAAGCAGTGCATCATCCGGCAGGGGATCACCGCTTCCCTTCATATGAAAACGTCCCTCTTCACCAAGTCCCGGATGTTCCATCTGCACTGTTCTTTTATTCGTTTCCTTCTCAGCGCCCTGCGTATTTGAAGCCGGTTCTATCTCTATTTCCTGCGCATCGGCAAGCCTTAATGTCAGTTCATATCCGTGTAGCTTAAGTTCTACCGGATCCCCCATGGGAGCATACTTCACAACGCTGACCACTGTTCCCGGTATCATTCCCATATCAAGAAGATGCTGCCTTAAAGCCTCTTCCCCTCCTACTGCCTTAATGACCGCACTGTTTCCTATTTCAAGTTCATTAAGTCTCATTATCTTAACGCCACCTTATTCCCCTGTTAATAAACTTCTTACAATCTGCTGATCCATATATATGCAAGTTCAGTCCATAGACCTGCATCTCTGCCAACATCCGTTAGATCATGAGGATTATTACTGTCCCATCCGATCTTATCATCAGGGAACTCTTCCTTTAGCTCACGACATCGTTTATCGGAAACATTCACGCCCTCGCCCCTCTTTACAGCTGCGATCGCCAGTTCCACCTGCTCCATAGTGTAGTCTCCTCCGAGCCTTATACTATCCTTAACCGTCCCAAGCCCATGCAGCCCCGCCGGAAAGACATAATGTGCAAACGGCACTCCGTTCTTCTTAAGCTCTCCGGCAAAAAGATAACTGTTCTCGACAGGCACCAGTTCATCAGTCATTGTCTGCCATAAAAAACAGGGCGGAACATCGGAAGTTACCTGTTTTTCAAGCGAGAAATACTCGAGCTCTTCATCCGAAGGTTCCCTGCCAAGCAGCGCGTCAAATGATGAAACATGTCCATACTCACCTGTCGAAATAACAGGATATGAGAGGACTACGCCGTCCGGTTTATTGGACACTTTCTCATACTCCGGATCAATATCCTTAACATCCTTATAATGTACCGCGAGGCTTCCGCAGACATGGCCTGCGGCTGAAAAACCAAGGATGATAACCCTTCCCCCGGCTATTTTGTATTCGTCAGCCTTCTTCCTTACAAACCGCACGGCTCTTGAAACATCTTCCATCGGCTGCCTCTTAAGTGGCACTGACATGGTGATATCCGTAGTATATGTAAGCACAAAAGCGTTCATGCCCCTGTTATAGAACTCAAGCGCAACAGGCTCACCCTCATGAGGTGCGCAAACACAGTAACCTCCGCCAGGCAAAACGATAACACAGTCCCTACTCCTTTCGGCATTTCCTTCTTCATCATGGATATACCCATGAATATTCGGTATAAAACCATACGCCGCAGAGTAATCATACTCACCTTCATTCCATATGTTCTCCCTGAATTCTCTCATGCTGCCTCCTTTTGCCGTGGGACACGGGGACGGTTCTTTTGTCCCAAAATGGGACAAAAGAACCGTCCCCGTGTCCCACCCGTGTCCCATCTTACTCTACGCCCTTAAGTGCATCCACCATGTCGATAGTTTTGACTTTGCCTGAAAACATGAAGTTAACAGTGATCGATACAAGGAAGGTTCCGCCTATTGAATAAATATATGTGGGTAATGTAATGATAGGGAACATATCCAGCGTATCAGACACTGTTGTACATATAATATACAACATTCCCCATCCGCTGTACAGACCGAAACAGATACCGATGACAGTCAGCCAGATGTTCTGTTTCTGCAATATGTTCCTGATCTTGGAAGATTTGAAACCAAGGACTTTAAGAGTCGCAACTTCGCGTGTCTTCTCGACAAATGACAGTACGCCAAGATTATATAAAACAACCATACCCAGAAGTACTGCAGCTACCACCATAACGTAAACCATGGAATTCATTATTTCCATCGTCTCGTTAAAGGCCGCTTTCATGTTTGCTATATTAAGCACCGACGAGACTTCGTCCTTATCAACAAGATCGCCAGGCACGCTAATATTCGTCAGTATTGATGTCGGGCTGAAATCATACTCAAGATCTTCAAACACTTGCCTTCTCATGGTTATCCCCTGCACCGAAGGATCACGGTAGATCTGCACTATACGCGTATACTGCCACTTGTCATCCCCGACTACGTGCCATTTTACAAAATCGCCCTCCTTTAAATCAAGAAGTCCGGCCATCTTGGATGTCATGGCTATGCCGCTTCTGTTAAGCATGACTGGATTAAGATCTTTATCCTGAATATGTATGTAATTACCCTTATCGACTATCGTAGCCGAACCGCTCTTCTTGACTTTATCGGAAACAAATTCAACACTCGTTTCCTGTATCATCTGCCCCTTGTAATCCGAACACAGATCATATGCGTAATCATAATCTGCATCTTTGCTCAAAACGATCTTATTCTTTGCTGTCATCAGCTCACCGTACAGCTTGTCCACGAGTCCGTTCACGGAATCAAAACATCCAAACCCGCACACAAGCAGCATTGAACATCCTACAACTCCCATGATCCCCATAAGGCTCCTAAGTTTATTCCTGAATACGTCCCTTATGTTCCACTGCGTGGAAAAATCAAGCATGAGCCACAGCCTGCTCTTTTCAAATGCCGAATGCCTTACTTTCTTAGGTGCCGGCGGCTTGAGCGTCACAGCCGGCGGATCCTTAAGTTCTTTACGGCACGATAAAAAGCTGACAAGAGTAGATATGATTATCGCTGTAACAGTTGCTGTAACATCAAGCGCAGTGATACTGCCCTTAAGATCCGGTATAAGATATGATCCCACAAACATGCCCAGTATCCACGGCGGAAGTGTCATATAACCTACCCATCCACCTGTTATGCAGCCGAGTGCACTTATCACAAAACCATAAGAGACATAATGAAAGGTGATCCTTGCTTTGGAAAAGCCCAGAGCCTTCATCGTTCCTATTATAGTCCTTTGGCTCGCAGTAACTCTTGCCATCGTGGTAACTATGCCAAGCAGGGCTATCGCAAGGAAAATGACAGCAAAAATAAGTCCCATGGCCTTATGCTGTCTCACTTCCGCATCAAAAGTAGCATAACTTAAGTTCTGGTCCCTGTCAGTCACCGCGATATCTTCACGATCAAACGCTTTCTCAAGCCTTTCCTTTATCGTATCGATAGTATCATCATCGCTCATATCGTCGCGCACATCTATGATGAGCTGGTTATATATTATATTGGAAGGATCCGGATACATTTCAGATGACATGAATGCAAGACCGCATTTATTGTAATTGGGATACATCATGTCCTCCTCAGATACATAATATACGTAATCGGGTGCGTCAATTATGCCACGCACAACTGCATCTATCTGGATACTGTCTATCTTAATGGAAAAGGTATCGCCGACGCTTATCCTGTTATTGCGGGCAAACCATTCCTCAAGCCATACACCCTGCTCCTCTTCATCATAGGGATCACCCTCATAAAGCATAAGTTTATTGATCTCATTGGAATTCATGAAGTTGATGTACATATAGGCGTTATCATAATCGACAGAAGTTCCGGTAAGTGCAAGACGCTTCTCAACATTTTTAACCCCGGTAACCTTGCCGGCAGTCCTTACATCTTCATCCGTAAAGCCTGCGCCCTGTATCCATATGTCCGATAAATTGTACTGTTTATAATACGCTTCCGCCGCAGCGGCACCGCCCGAGCTCTCTGAATCAATACCGACAAAGACCCCCATTCCCAGCATGGACATAAGAAAGATTGAAATAAACTGCGTCTTGTTTTTCAACAGGTCGCGCCACATTTTTCTAATGAGCATAGTATAAAGCCACCATGTCCTCTCTGATCAGATCGATAAGGCTACCACGAAATCTCTGATGCATCACTGGGAGCATCATTATGAACGATGCTCTGGATAGCGCCGTTCTTAACTCTTATGACCGTATCAGCTATATCAGCAAAAAAGCTGTTATGTGTAACCATTACTACAGTCCGCTTCTTTTCGCGGCTCATTTCCTGGAGCAGCTTGATGACTTCCCTTCCTGTGTCCGTATCAAGTGCGCCTGTAGGCTCGTCGCACAGAAGAAGTTTCGGATTCTTTGCGACTGCCCTTGCTATCGAGGTACGCTGCTGTTCTCCGCCCGACATCTGCGAGGGGAACTGGTGCATATGCTCTGCAAGCCCGACCGCTGCCAGCGCTTCCTTGGGATCGGTCGTATCGTCCTTAATATCCTTCATAAGTGCAACATTTTCATAAGCCGTAAGTGTGGGTATGAGGTTATAGAACTGAAAAACGACGCCAACATTCTTTGCCCTGTACGCCGTAAGCTGATTATCGGAAAACGTTGTCAGATCCGCACCATCAAACCAGATATGCCCGCTCGAAGCGCTGTCCATGCCTCCAAGCAGGTTAAGAAGCGTACTCTTGCCCGCTCCCGAGGGACCCAGGATCACCACCATCTCACCTTCGTTTATCGTAAGATTCGCATCCTTAAGCGCATAAAACACATTATCACCCTGATCGTACTTCTTGCACACATCTTTGAATTCTATAAGGACACGTTTCTTCTTTGATTTCTTTTTTTCTGTCATTTGCTTTCCGCCTTTATCCCGATCTGATCATCCGTAACGGCATCTGTGATCACCGTGTCACCCTCTTTAAGTCCCATAACTATCTCTATGTAATCATCAGATTCAACGCCTGTAGTTATATACTGTTTTGTTATGACTCCATCCTTTATTATGTAACAGTAATCTCCGTCATCATCCGCGTAATATGCTTCGGCAGGGATCACAAGTGCTCCCTGTTTCTCATTGGTATATATCTTAACATCGGCTTCCAGTCCTATATACACATGCTCATCAGGCTCATCGATCTTGACCGACACGGTCACCTTGGCTTTATCCGAGTTGCCTTTCTCCGCGAGCCTTTTTATCTCCGACACGGTACCTGTGAAAGTATAACCTGCGATGTTTATTTCGGCTTTCTGCCCCACGGCTATCTTTCCGATATCATACTTGGATATTCCGACATCCACCTTCATATCCCTGCTGCTCTCGACAGTAAACAGCGGGGTGCCTTTACTGACCACCGTGCCGCTTTTAATGGGGCTCTCCGTTACCACGCCATCATACTCGACAGTTACACCTTCCGTCGCCTTGGTAAGGTTTTCGCCGGCAGTCTCCACGCTCAGTTCGGTAAGATCGTATGAATTCCTCAACTGCTCCTTCTGGTACTTATTAAGTATCTGTGCCTCATAAGTGTTCCTGAGCGTCGTAGCCTCTGTCCAGTTGCGCATTATATCCGACATCCAGTTCCCGTTTATGACAGTCGTTGCATATTCCTGTGGAGACAAAGTCGTAGGCGGAAGTCCTGCGAGATCCGACTGCATATTTCCTATTTCCCTGCTGAGTCCGGCTATCTCATCAGATATCCTGCTCATTTCATCCAACGTACGCTTATATTCTTTTTCATCCTGAACAACATCCGGATCATTAAGCCTTACCTGCTGCTTTTGGAGTTCAGCTTCCAGAGCGTTTACCTTACCGCTCTTTTCAGCGATCCCCTTGTTAAGTCCCTGCGCTATGCAGTTGGTATCCCAGTTCTCCTGATATTGTCCCTGATTGACATAGTCATTTGCCATTCTGAACAGCGCATACGTATTTCTGTATACCTCTATGTCTGATTCTGCTTTGTTGAACTTAGCCTGGTTGCTGTCGCTGGCTTTTACCTGTCCGTTCATTGTATTCTCGGCTGATTTTGCCGTAAGTTCTGCCTGTTCACGCGCTTTTATAAGATCATCCAGCTCATACTCCACCACCCTGTCGCCTGTTTTTACCTCATCACCGGCTGACAGCTCATAATAAGCAACGGGAGCGGTAACCGACGAATAATATGTTTTACTGTTCTCGCCGTGCACATCTCCGGTTGCCTCCACGCTTTGTGCTATATGCTTATATCCAACCGTCTCAGTACTGAAGCTTGCAGCCTTTCCCATGAATGCCGTAGTTAAAATCGCGGCCCCTCCAAGCACCGCTACCGAAGTCGCTCCTATAAGAATCCTTGCGCCTCTCATGATTACCTCCGATCTTATTCACAATAAAAAACCAAGTACAGTGTATAACTATACCTGGTATATATACTAAAATATAAACTTCATGTATAGTCATACTATACATGAGTCTCGCAATTTAAAACAAGCCAGACCAATCGGCCGGTATGTTGACTTGTTACGACATGCGCTTGCTACTCCCTCATGGGAACTACAAGCGAAGTCTATCATAAAAAAATATCACTGTCAATCGCACAATACCAGGATATGGTTAGCCTCTGCTAACAATTGATATTTTAACACAATCTGCGATTTAGTCAACTTGAATTTACAAAAAATACCCTCGTCCCTGCATCTAGCATATTATTTGTTATAGAAAATCATTATCTGCTTTGTTATACTTAAACGAGAAAATTAAGAGGATCGGAAATAACAAGGATCTTATTCGTATGCTATAGAAAAAGCGAAAGGCGATGCTTAAGAGAGTCATGAATATTTTCAGGAAAATAGAACTCGGAAAGATAGTTTCTTTGGACGCCCAAGCCGCCCTATGATCTTTACACTGACTATCGCATTGATACTATGTATGAGCGGAAGAGAATCAGCCATGCCTTCCACGCTTTCCGGCGGTCAGAAACAACGTGTGGCCATCGCAAGGACCCTGGCCATGCAGCCGGAAGTCATCCTCTTCGACGAGCCCACCAGCGCCCTTGACCCAACCATGGTGGATGAGGTGGAATCTGTTATCCGCGATCTGGTGGATGAGGGCTTAACCAGCATTATCGTCACCCATGAAATGAGCTTTGCCAAAAAAGTGGCTTCCAAAGTCATCTTTCTGGCAGAGAAAGGCATCTATGAACAGGGCACGCCGGAAGAGATCTTCGAACATCCACAAAAGGTGCTGATCCAGGGCTTTTCTGCATCGCTATGACTATGAGCCGCGACAGGAAAAGCTCCTTCCGCTTATCTGCGACGAGCTGCTGCTCCCCGTGTTCCGCAGCGAGAACGGACCAACCAGTGTTGGCGTTCGCATGTTGTGCAGCGAGTCCAGTACCCGCCACACCATGCTCATCAGCTTCCACGGTCTGTCCCACGATCCCTATGCCGAGCCTTATCTGGATGATCTGAACCGGCGGCTTCTTGAAAGCTTCTCCGATTCCATCTTCAGCTGGAAGAAGGAAGGTGAATGGGAGGTCTGTGTCCAGATGTAAACGAGGAGATCTCTCCTTTTCACTCGCTCCGGTATGCCTCTAAAGCGTTTAAAGGAGCTTTGATAGAGTATTGCAGAAGAAAATCAAAGGAATTTAGGACTATGATAAGAATACTGTTTGTATGCCTGGGGAATATCTGCCGTTCTCCGATGGCAGAATTCATAATGAAAGATATGGTAAGGAAGAAAGGGACAGCCGATAAGTTCTATATCGCATCGGCAGGAACTTCCGATGAAGAAATATGGAACGGTATCGGCAATCCGGTATATCCGCCAGCACGTGAGGAGCTCACAAGGCACGGCATCACCGATGTTTCCGGCAAGCGAGCCACTCAGCTTACACGCAGCGACTATAAGAAGTATGACCTGATAATCGGCATGGAGCAGCGCAATGTGCACAATATGCTGCGTATACTCGGTGGCGATCCTGAAGGGAAAGTCAAAAGGCTTTTGGATTATTCAAAAAAACCACGGGACATTTCTGACCCGTGGTATACTCACAGATTTGAAAGCGCCTATAATGACATCCTGGAGGGATGCGAGGCGTTGTATGATCATCTCAACCCTTAAAATCTATATGCTGGCCGACAATTGCTTCCTCGGGCGTCTGAATCTGGTTCATCCTTTCGTTCTGGGCATAATCACCAAGCTTCGTAATAAGTTCGTCAACACTTGACGCCGAGATAGTGACTGTATTCTCCTCCCAGATCCTTCCAAGAGCTTTCTGGATGCGGGGATTGTTTTCCGCTATCTCCTCCGCTGTCATCTCACGGTCCTGATCGTCTCCTTGGATATCCTGCCTCAAGCCATCTTCTAAACGTTTTTCTTTAAGCTTCTCAGCTTCCTTCTTCTCGGCTCGTTTCTTCTCCGCCCGTTTCGCCGCAGCCTTCTTATCTGCCGCCTTATGTGCCGCCTTTGATTCCTCGCGTTTCTTTTCAATACGATCCGCCTGGGCATCCTGCGATTTCTTCACTACCGCAAAAAAGCTTGCCGTGCCGCCATCGTTTACCTGAATGCCAAAACCCTTAAAATCAGCACCCGAGGCCATGAGCTGATCCTTCATCTTTGATAACTGCGATGAAGCGCCAGCTATAACCGACTCATACTTCTCGCGATAATCCTTGTCGGTCGCCATCTTCTCGATCTTCTCCTCGTCGATGAGCACGACCGGCTTATTGGGGTTGGCGTATCTGGCTGCCTGTGACTTTGCATTGTCAATCTGATCCTTGCTCACGAGGATAAAGTCATATCCGCCGAACTTTTTCTTAAGTTCTTCATAATACTTCTTTCCCTCATCTGACAGCTTGGGCTCACCTATAGTCCGCCCGTATTCGTTTTTCTTCGCGGAAACACCTGATGTGGCACCGGTCTGATACGCTGCTGCAGTCTCCTGTACTGCTGATGTGTTGATTGCCATAGTCATTCCTCCTTTGAATTCTGCTCTGAAATCCTTTTCAAAACAATGGCAGTTAATATGTTACCTAAGCCGATAAAACGGCTTATCATATTTATCGGCTTTTGAACCTGAATTGATAATCACCCTTCCCAAAAAAGTTATATAAAAAAGCAATCATGATTTTGTATAATTTGACATATGACCGGTAATGAACTTTGTAATAACCCAGACAATATGGTACTATTAACAAGATTTTTATTTACATTAACATAGGATCAGCAGGAAAATGAAGAAATGAAAAATACCACCTTATGTTATATCGAAAAAGACAATCAGTACCTAATGCTCCACCGCATCAAGAAAGAAAATGATCAGAGTCATGGTAAGTGGCTTGGGATAGGCGGCAAGTTCGAAGATAAGGAGAGCCCTGACGAATGCCTGCTGCGTGAGGTTTATGAGGAAACCGGACTTAAGCTTACCTCATACCGGCTTCGGGGAATCGTGACTTTCATTTCGGACATCTATGAAACCGAGTATATGTTTCTCTATACGGCCGATGGATACGAAGGGGAGTTAAGGACAGAAGATAGCGGATCGCTGACACCGGTCATAAACGGTGTGCCCCGCCCCTGCGATGAAGGGATCCTGAAGTGGATTGATATAGACCGTGTTCCGGAACTTGAACTTTGGGAGGGAGACAGGATATTTCTTAAGATGCTTTCCGAAAGGGATGTTTTTTTCACTCTCAAACTTGTTTACGAAGGAGATAAACTGATCTCCCACAGCTGATATGAATCCTTGACTTATAAGGTATTGTGTGATATATTGATTTGCGTCGTTAAGCGGAAAAGCCGCTGAAAACGACAAATTAATATGGTAAGTGCGCGTAGCTCAGCTGGATAGAGCGTCTGGCTACGGACCAGAAGGTCGGGGGTTCGAATCCTCTCGCGCACGTCTGATGGTTTACGCTCGAACACTATCTCATGGATAGATCTTCGATACGTATTCATAATCACTATTGAAATAGCACCCTGATTATCAGGGTGCTATCTTTTTTTACAGGACTGGTGCCTGTAGTCCTATTTCACTTTACGCTCACTATATTGGCTATTATTGATTATACACCGAACTGTGTAGCATTACGAGGTCATTACTCCTATCTATGATATCCCGTGCATACTGACTTACCTTGCCCTGCTTATATAATTTGCTGGCCTTGGAATATCCCATATTGTAGGTCATAAGTACAAGCTCCATGTTCCCGTGCTGATCCTTAAGCTCTGCAAGATAATCCGTCGCAAGGTGTATGTTCTGATCCGTATCGAAGATATTTGTTATACCCAGGCGTTGTATTCTCTCGCCATGCCACTTAACGGATACCTGCATAAGACCGGATGCAGAACTTACGTTATACGCGGTAGGCTTCCCTTCGGATTCTGTTTCAATTATCGCCATAAGAAGCTCGGGAGTTATGCCGTACTGGATGCCGTACTTGATACAGGCCGCGTGTGCTTCCGGTGATATAAATGTTTCTTCAATATCAGGAAGCGGCATGGGCATAGGCTCCGGGGCATATTCCGTAACCTCTATTTCGATCTTGGGCTTAACAGGTGGATCATGTATTATGATAACCGGCTTAGGCTTTTCAGACTCTATCGGTTCATCCGCATAAACAATATGAGCCGTAAGAAATATGACGATAGATGTAATGATATACAGGATAGATCTACTCACAGATATCACCTAAACACCTTCCCTCTAAGTAGTCCAGCTCCTCATAATCGACAGGCTGAAATCTCTGCTTCGGATGAATAAGCTGCTGGATCTGTGTCTCTAATGGCTGCCTGCTGAAATTATCATAGCAGTCAGGACAAATAAACGGCCTGATAGAATAAGCCTCACCGTCACTGTGCCATTCGTTGACCTCTTCTCCTGTGTAACGATCCCCGCATTTCGTACATTTTAACATTTACTCGCCCTCCTTTTTAACTTATCTAACTCCCATTTAAGATATTCCTGTGACCGCTTTATCACTTCGTCTATATCTTTATGGCTTACATATAACGATTGTTCACCATCCGGATACTGAATAAAGTATTTATCTCCATCTGATAGCACATTGTAGTCATCGGGCATATATCTCTTTATAAATTCAGGGATTATACTTCTTTTTCCGGGTATATAATTCTCGCCTGATAACAAGTTTTCTATTGGTATTTCTAATGCATTCGCAATTTTTTGTAACGTCTCAATCTTAGGATTACGCGTACCCGCTTCATACTGTTGTATTTGCTGGTGAGCGATATTAGGCTCAATCAATGCACCTAAACCCGCTTGTGTTAACTTCCTTTTCTTCCTGAAAGCTCTAATATTCTCGCCTATCGTCATTGCTTATTCTCACCCCTTTTTAGAAAGGACCGATAACTGCAATCTCGCACCGCTATTACCGGACTGCCCTACGATACACAGCGGATGTTGCATCACACGTAGGGAGTGATATCTTTATGACATTTCGCCAGTAATCGAATTATGAAATACCCCATGATCCGTCTGCACAATCTGATACTGCTCACTATGCAGGCGTTCCCACTTCTCACCCTGCTGCTTTTCTTCCTCGGAAAGAGCCTCATTAAGCTCCTCAACTAACAGATCCATGATCTTCATTTAACCAATCCTCCTTATGCTTCCATCCGGCTGTTTCTCAACAACCACATCTCCATATTCACTGCACCACGGGTAACTGTTGTTATAGACATAAGCAAAAGCGTAACCGCTGCGTGAAAACATCTCATCCTCACAGGTAAGCCGTTCTTCCGGCGTATCACACAGCATGGTTATCATCAGATCCCCGTCAGATATATTGACGGACAGGTATGTAACCTTACCGCCCTCAATCTTCTGCGCCTTTGCTGCTATCTCCTGCGCTGTCTCTGCAAGATGTATGCCGCCTATTTCGGGCAGTTCTGTAATGACTTCGGATACATCCATATCCGCGGGGACCGGTGTAAACCGTCCCCGTAATGCGTTCATAGCGACCATAGCCGCAATCGTTCTTCTATCTTTCATCGGTGTAGCCCCTCCTCTCTAAAATCCCACTGTTACCTTGCCATCTAAGCCCAAGTTAACCGGCTCACATATGAAGGCTTCTACCATTTCTTTACAAGCGATCATGTCATCGATCCGCTTCTCTACCATCCTGTTATCCTTACCATACTTCTTAATCTCTTCCTGAACCTTATCCATCATCTGCTGTAAGTAGTTAATCATTCCGTCCTTTGTTATATTCATGTCCGTATCTCCCTTCTATGCCA
>JAFXVI010000071.1 GCA_017524595.1 Lachnospiraceae bacterium
CCTCTGCTCTACCAACTGAGCTATCTGGGCGAAATACTGAATGCCTTTCCTCTGCCACCAAACTACTTAGCACTTGAACATTCGCAAAAGCTATTATAAGCACATTTGCTTGATTTTGCAAGCATTATTTTATCAATATTGTATTTTTTACAGGTACATGCTCTTTATCAGTTGCCTGTGACTTTATCTACTCCGTAAACTCCACAGTAACATAATAACCTCTGGGACGTTCCTCTATATTCGTCACCGTGCCTTCTCTCATTTTTAACCGCTCTCTGAATTCATAATTCCCCGACATTGCGCGCGACGGATCTATTGTATAATACCAGCTGGTCGGAAGCTCTCCTTCCGTGACAGTCACATTCTCACCCACTTCTATAATCCCGGGGCGCTCCATCTTAAATTCCATCTTTCTCATATATGTTGCTCCGTAACTGCCATCTTATAACAGTTCCCTGTTCTCATAATCCGTTTTAACCTTATAAATTCAAATATGCCTCTTAACAACCCGATACAGGCTACATCCACATTCCCGTGACACTGCCCTGATCAGTCGGATTCTTAATATCTATGGTGCTTTCAGCATTTCCTGCTTCTTCCGTCTTCTCATACAGGTCATCGCATTCTTTTAAGAGTATCGCGCTCGTCTTCCCCATATGCAGCTTAAGCTTTGCATTCTCGATGATGTATTCAGTCGGCTCGGTTGTAAACCCGCTGTCAGAAGTATACATAAGGGAAACCATCCTGAAATTCCTCGGCGCCCCCAGTTCGTAGCTTATCTTCATCTCAATGTCCTTCTCGTGGTCATTGTTGTTAACTACTATGATGCATCGCTCTTTCCTTGTAAACCGCCCGTATGCTAAAACATTATAATCCTTATGTATACGCCTTATGGAGCCCCTTTTCAGTGCCTGATTAGCCTTACGGAGCCTTATCATCTGCCTGTGAAAATCGATCAGTTCATTATCTTCATTCCCCCACGGATATGTACGCCTGTTGTCGGGATCGGTAAATCCGCACACGCCTGCCTCATCTCCGTAATAGATCGTAGGCGCTCCTGTCCATGTCATCTGTATAAGTACAGCCTCTCTCATCACTGCCCTGTTTATGCCATGTTCCGCCGCCTCCGGACCCTTATCCGCGACACGTCCTACAACACGGTTGGTTCTTGTAAGGAACCTCGAATGATCATGATTGCTCAGCTCGTTCATCGCTACAGCTTGCGAAGGCCCGAACATCTTTGCACCGTTATATTTCATCATATCAAAGAATGCATCAGCGTTCCCCAGAAGATCCCAGCGAAAATCATCCGAATGCTTCTGCATACCGGTAAGGAACCATGTGACCGGTTCCATAAATGCATCGTAGTTCATGACAGAATCCCACTCATCGCCCTGCAGCCACGCAGACGGATCGCCGTAATGCTCGGCAAGGATGATGGCGTTGGGATTGGCCTGCTTTACAGCATGCCTGAATTCCTTCCAGAAGCTGTGGTTAAACTCAGGTGAATGTCCGAGATCTGCAGCAACATCAAGACGCCAACCGTCTGCATTATAAGGCGGAGATACCCATTTACGTCCTATATACAGGATGTAATCAAATAATCGCCTTGAACCTTCATAATTAAGCTTCGGCAGGGTGTCATGCCCCCACCATCCGTCATAGGTCCCGTTATAGGGCCATGCCGATTCGTCATTAAACCTGAAATAATCCCTGTACGGACTGTCTTTTGAAACATACGCACCCTTCTCATACCCGTACGCATCCTCATATATGCGTTCTCTGTCAAGCCATTTATTGAAGGAACCGCAGTGATTGAACACGCCGTCAAGAATGACCCTTATATTGCGTCTGTGACATTCAGCAACCAGCTTGGCAAACAGCTCATTGGAAGCATCGAGATTTTCCCTGCTGGTAACCCTGTCTATATATCTGGAAGCCTGCTTGTTATCATATTCCCCCGCCTCAAGCAGCCGGCCTTCATCCTTTACTATCCTGCCAAAATGCGGATCGATATTGTCATAATCCTGTATATCGTACTTATGATTGGATGGTGAAACAAACAGCGGATTAAAATATATAACATCAATACCCAGATCCGCAAGATAATCGAGCTTATCTATAACGCCTTGAAGATCACCCCCATAGAACTCTCTAACGCCCATGGTGGCAGGATATTTACTCCAGTCCTCAACCCGAACCGTATGATCTCCGATATAGTTGTATTCATGGGAAAGTACATCGTTACCCGGATCGCCGTTACAGAAACGATCCACATATATCTGATACATTACCGCGCCCTTGGCCCAGTCCGGTGTCTTAAAACCCGGCTTTATAACAAAATAGTACTCTGAATCAGCACGGCTTACGGCGCCGCGCGTATCATACCGGCATGTCTGGTTACCGCCGGTTATCTCAAAATAATACCTTATGGGATCGTTATCAAGCTGATATGTATATCTGTAATAGTCAAAGGTGTCTACTGATTCGTACTTCTCACACAGATACCTCTGCCCGTTGCAGATCAGAAAAACATGATCCACGTTGCTCTTGTAGGTACGGAACTTAAGCGTTACCGTTCCATATGGATTTGGCTCCGGCGGATCAACATAATCCGAAGTGTAATCGGTAAATAATGCCTTCTTATTAAGGACAGGCTTAAGAGTCGATAAGTACAGACTCTTGTTAAGATCCCTGCCAAAATGATTATAGTCCATCGGGATGACTCCTTATCTTTCTCCACTTTGAATACTATACCACATTATTTGGTATTTTTCATCAATTCTTATTCAAAATATAGTGGACAGGATAAGAATCCTTAAAATGTAAAAAAGACAGCCTCACGACAGCTGCCTTTTTTGGAGAAGGTATTTCTTTCTTATGGGGTATAGCTTTACGCTATACAATGTATTGGGGGGTTACAAGTGTATATTAGCACCGCCCCTGTAAATAATCTACTCTTATCTTTCACAAATTTTACAAAATGAGCGGGTTGTTTTTGTGAGATATCACTAAATACGTATCAATTTATTGATTTTACGCCTAATTTTGTAAGCTGCTTCTTTATTTTCTCACGCATCTCATCCCTGTATTCTTCCCTGACCAGATAATAAATATATGAATCAAGCACCAGCTCCTGCGGCAGTCCGCGGCCTACGAGCTTGAAATTCCTGTATCCCCATCTGTCTGCATACTCCGGCACCTCATCAGCAGATATAAAAGCCAGACGCTTCATACACACATCAAATGAAGGCTTCGTTTTCTTATTGGGACAGTCGTATGGCGCGCCTTTCTCGAAATTAAGCTGCATAAGCGATTCGTCCCTGTAATGGTCCTTACGCCTGGGACATTCAGGGAAACATATCTCATCTGCGAGTATCTCTATCCGGTCTGCATACGGCGTAAGGCTTTCCAGTGCATCCTCATCATGATTCAGATCATAATCAAGCACTACCAGATAATAATCTTTCGACAGCTCTGCCTTCACATCCTCCAATAATCTTAGGCGTTTAGTCGTTGATGAAATATACTTAAAATCCGGATACTGCTCCCGCAGATATTCCTCAAGTACCGGACTGTTCACAAGTACCTGATTGTTTTTGCCGGATCTCGTATGATAACCACCGGCAGTTTCCATGATCAGATTGCAGTAGGTATCATTTAAGTGCTTTTCTTCTATAAGCGAGTTTGTCCATGTGAACCTGACCGGGACATCAAGATCATTATATGTCTTTATGATCTTTTTCATGTCTCCATGGCATGTTATACCAAACACTGCCCTTCCACCGTTCCATATGGCTCCGGGGAAGGTTCCGTAAACACTTCCTGCCTTGTATCCGTCCCTAAACCGGTCAGGATATTCCTTCATCATATGAATGATGACCTGATTCAAATAAAAGTAAACACAAAATCCCGGCAGATGCCAGTAAATATGTTCAGACATTTTAAACCTCAAACTTTCTCGGCTTAGGCCTTGTGACCGTAACCACATGCATTTCTTCGAGGTTCCGCATGAGCAGCAGACGCGCTTCCTGTATCCGCTCAGGCCGAAGCATAAAGAAACTATACGTCTCAATAAGAGAGAACAGATTGGCAGTCCTTCCCTCTATCTTGAAATTGTTATATCCTCTGGGAACATATTCATTCCATATCATATCAGGACTCACAAATGTCGGATACTTCTGTATGGTAAACAGCGTATTGTGATCCCCGTATTCACAGCCCCATGGCACCAAAGGTATCTGTTTATCAGGCGGCAGCTTCCTGTTCCTTAAGATAATGCGCTGATTTTTCGCAATATTCTTATAATGATCGCCTCTTCGCTTACAACCTGGTTCACATACTGCATTTATCAGCACCTCAACCTTATCCCTGTGCTTAAGTCCGTCTAATATATCCCACTTATTATTGAAATTATAGTCAAGCACCACATACTTATAATCCCTCTCAAGCTCCGCATTAAGCGTATCAACATCCCTTATCTCCTTGCAGGTTGTCGAGTCTATTGCATAAGACGGATAGTTCTTTCGGATGTACTCTTCCAGAAGAGGAGAAAACACGAGCACCTCATTCATGCCGCCCTCACCTGCCTTAAGGCAGAAATTGCAGAACTCATCTTTAAGATCCTCTTCATTTATAAGGGGGTTCGTAAATGTATACCTTATTGGTATACCCTTGGCATTTATGTTTTTGATCACATTGGTAACAAAACCTGCGTCACACTGATCCTCCCTGGGGCACAGCCTTCCACCGTTCCATAATGACAGAGGAAAACATCCGAAGAAAGAAGCTATTTCCACGCCATCACGGAAATACTCGGGATGCGTCTCAAGCAGGCTTATCCAGAACATATTAAGAGGATAATTATATCTTAGTCCCGGAAGATGAAATCTGACTTTAGCACACGGCATGTTTTATCCTCCCCACAGTTTCCTTCCCGTCTGTGCCTGATCTGTCACCGGGAAGTATCCTTTTGTATGAAAACGACTTAAAAAGCGCTCTTGCTTCTTCGTCCCGCGATTCAATATCTTCCGCATAAAGACCTATCGTACAACCCACAAATCCTCCCGCAACCTCCGTGGATAAGCAGGATATATCAAGCCCTTTTACAAGTATCGCGGCAGTCTTATCCTTTACCATAAACAAAGTCGCCCTCGTTCCTATAACGTTTATCACCAGTGTGATCAGCTTCTGAGGGCACATAAGCGATGCCAGCTTTTCATCCTTACCGTCTTTTCTCAATATAACATTTCCGTTTACGCCCGAATACTCGAACCTGAGCATATAATCTTCACTCTGGAACAGGCATAAACCTGCTCTTGCTCCGTCATACAACCCATCTCCCTTAAGCGTGACCGCCGCCTCAAAACATAAGCAGTCCTGACGGATACATATATATGAAGGAGATCCGTATCCGCTTATCAGATCCGTATTGCATTTTAGGTACAGTCCTTCCCCACTTACAAGCTCATACATATCATCCCTCGGATTACGAAGATACATAAATTCACTGCCCAGACTGTCAAGATGTGCAAAATCATACTGCTTGTCAGTCGCCGGGATCAGTGTACTGCTGCATTGCGGAACATACTCATCAAGATCTATATTAAGTTCTCCGGATAAAAGACCTAGTCCGGGATTGACCACCGGCCAGTCATTTTCCCATATGACACGTGCAAGGAAAGTCTCCCTTCCCATTGTCGTATATCCGCCGACAGGCCTAACTGCCAGCATCACCATATACCAGTCGCCCTTTACTGTCTCAACCAGATCCCCATGTCCTACATAACGTATGGGATATTTTGATCCCAGATGCCTGTGGGTAAAGATCGGATTACAGAAATTATTCTCATATGGTCCGTAAATATTCTCTGACCTCGCCACGCTCACTGCATGTTCCGGTCCGGTACCGCCTTCCGCATGAAGAATATAGTAATATTTTCCTATCCTGTACAGGTGAGGGCCTTCAGGCCAATGTACTCCCTTAAGCGCCCCGTTCCATACATCCACAGGTTCACCGATAAGCCTGAACTCATTGATATCAAGCTCCTGTATATAAATATAGTAATCTCCGTTATATCTGCAGCCTTCCTTATTAGGATGTGTACCGATATAGTAACACTTTCCGTCATCGTCAAAGAACAGGCTTGGATCTATACCATCCGCTCCTTCAAGATAGTGAGGCTCTGAATACGGTCCTTCGGGTTTATCGGCAGTGACTACAAAATTCCCGCCATATGATACATTGGTACATACCACATAATATGTTCCGTTATGATACCTCATAGTAGGTGCAAACAGGCCTCTGGAACTTCCCGACTCCTTAAGCGGAAGCTGGGAAGGACGCGTCAGTACATTTCCGATCTGTTCCCAATGAGCCAGATCTCTGCTGTGCATTATAGGAAGTCCCGGAAAATATGAAAAAGAAGAATTGACAATATAAAAATCTTCTCCCACAGCACAGATCGACGGATCAGGATAAAAACCGGACAATATGGGGTTATGAGCTGTTACAGACATATGATCTCTCCTTAAAATAAGCGGGCAGTGATGATGACACCGCCCGCTTTCTTATTATACTCAGCTTAACAATTATTTATTTGCATCGTCTATATACTGCTTCCATGTATCAGCAATAGCTTCGATCTGCTCCGATACAACAGCGCCTGCTGCTATATTCCATGTAAAGTCAGGTCCGATATCCATATTCGGGATCATGCCATGGAATGCGATCGTTCCGTGCTTGGGATCTGACATCATAGGTATGGTCTCATCGCACGACCTTGAGTCAAAGACTCCTTCGCGTGCTCTTCCCGGGAAGCCGTTGAACGCATCATATCCAGCCGGCTCATCCGTATAAAGATTCCATGCAAATGCGATCTTCCATGCTCTGTCAGCATCATAGCAACCTGGGATTGCAGCCGGGTTGTTTGACCAGATATTGATGTACTCGTTCTTCTTGGGTCCCTTCGGGAACATTACGAAGCCAACTTCATCCTGCATATCTGCAAGGAAGTTACCGGGTGTGCCTGCATATTCATCTTCAACCATGAACGCAACAGAACCGTTAAGGAATTCCTCCTTGTAGTAATCCCACTCAGCGCCTTCGGGATCATGCTGGTCATACTTGTCAAACATCTCAACTACCCACTCAAGAGCCTCAACTGTCTCCGGAGCCTCAAGATTGTAGAAGTAACCCTTGTCGTCCTTGCCAACATAAGAACCACCATTTGAGAATACGGCAACATTCGTCATGTTACTCTCATTAAGAGTAAGTCCGTATACATCATCTGTACCGTCATTATCGGTATCTCTCTGGCACTTACCCATGAGTTCGTCAAACTTATCCCATGTCCATGTACCGTCAGCCTGCATGTCATAGATGCTCTCTGGATCGATACCGGCATCCTGAAGAACCTTCTTGTTAAAGTACACGCCTGTACGAGGCTCTGAAACGCCTGCAAACATAGCGTAGATCGAATTGCCCTTGCTGTACTGCTCATGCAGCTTATTCAGCTGGAACTTCTCTTTACTGAAGTCAAGACAGTCAAGCGTTGACAGATCATACATAAGTCCGCTGGCCATAGCCGATGTGATAGCCGGATCATCACGAAGGATGAATACGTAGTTGGTATCATCTCCGCCTGATGTACAGTAGTCAACAAAATCCTGCGGCGTTGAAGCCCAATCCGAAATAGCTACCTGCTTGATCTTGAAGTTGTAGGTTTCCTGTGCCCACTCACGCCACTCATCCCTGGCTTCCTCATATTCATTACCGGGTTCAAGCATTTCATCGCTCGTATACCAGTCACGGATCACGATCTCCATTCCTCCGAGATCATAAGGATCACCGTTTTCATCCGTAAGCACTTCATATTCGGGAGCAGAAGCCTCTTCTTCCTCCTCATCTTCTTCAACCACCTCTTCTTCTACCTCAGTTACTTCTTCGGTATCGGGGGTCTCCTCGGGTGCAGGTGATGCAGGCTGCTCTGCTGCTGTGCCGCCGCAGGCCGCAAGACTCATGGTCATAGCCGCAGCCGTGATAGCTGCCATAACCTTCTTTGCCATAGGCTTTTTCATACTTTTTCCTCCTTAAATAAATGAATGATTCCTTCTATATAAACTGCCTCTACAGTTTACATCTTTATACCTGTTGAACTAATGCTCTCAACAAACTGTCTCTGTGCGAAGAGATACAGGATAATAAGCGGCAGGATGATCATCAGCGTACCGGTCGCTAAAATACAGTTCGAATACGCTATCGATATTGTAGTCTTAACACCTGTGAGTCGCTGGATATACGCGCCGAGCGAATCCACTATCCTCGACAGCGACAGGCTTACTAAAGTCGTATTGCCGAGGAACATCCTCGAATAGAAACCGTCCGTCCACTGCCATACAAACGAAAACAGGAAGCAGGAAGTTATTATAGGTTTCGCTTCGGGAAGCATAATCAGGAAGAACGTCTTAAGCGTCCCGCAACCGTCCACATAAGCCGCCTCTTCCATATCCGAGGGGATGTTTCGGAAGAACTGGCGTATCATATATATATACAGGCCGTTCTTCAGCCCCATACATCCTGCGCTCAGCAGATAATAAGGGATCACCGAACCCCTCAGGTTAATGGTATCACCCTTTAGCAACTTAAACAAGCCCAGTATATCAAAGAACTTAAAATGCAGATGCAACGAACTGGAAATCGTCTGCGGCGGTATCAGTATCACCAGTATAACACAGGCAAACCACAATTTCTTAAGTGGAAATTCAAACCTTGCAAACCCGTATCCAACCAGAGTACATACCCCTATCTGCAGGATCGCTATCGTAAGCGAGATAACGAACGAATTGACTATTCCCTTCTTATAGTTCATAAGCTCTGCGGCCAGTCTGTAATTCTCTGTAGTAAAATGCTCCGGAATGGATATTACTATTGGGTTATACAGATCAGACTCTGTCATGAAACTTACCGATATCTTGTTAAGTATCGGCTGGAGTATCATAAAGCACATGCCAAACAGCAGGATGAACCTTGCTATGCTCACTCCGTATTCCATTATCCTTTTCTTAAGAAGATATCCGCCTGATTTTTTATTCCGTTCACGGAAGTTCTCAAAGGTCTTCGCTTTATTTTTCTTACTCATAGTAGTAAACCCCCTTGGATATGAGGCCTGAAGTTATTCCGACGAAGGCCAGTACTATAACGAAATATATCCACGACATCGCAGAGGCAAGACCGTAATTCATCTGGTCTATCATTACTTCCTGTATCTTCTCTATGACTCCGTTATCCGAACGCATGCAGAAATCGATAACAGTGTATATCCAGTTCACAAGAAACAGTGAGCTTATCATGGGAAATGTTATCTTCCACAGGCTCTCCCATTTGGTACATCCCTCTATCTGTGCGGCTTCATACATACTCTTCGGTATGGTCTGAAGTCCTGAGAGATATATGATTATCTGTATACCGGAAGCGATCGCCACATCATAGATATTGTCTATGATCTCAAACACTGTTTCAAACGCCCTTGTTCCGACCCCTGCAGTCATAAGAATGTTTTCAAGCGCATCCGTTATGCTCACGTTCTCGGCTGACAGTTCAACCTGCTGTGCCAGGGTAGCCATGAGCTGATTGTTTGATTCAAGTCCCAGAATAACGCCTGACGATAAGATGACCGGAAGGAAAAATACCGCCCTAACAAGCGCCCGGCCTTTGAAATTCTGATTAAGGATCAGAGCCACGAAGAAGGAGAAAACCATTATGGCAAGTGAATAGATCATCATCCGTGATATCTCCTCAACGAGCAGCCTGTTATACTCGGGATCGACAGTAAAAGCAAACTTATAATTTACAAGTCCCTGCCATACGGGCTTAAACAGTGACGAGCCCAGCTGGACCTCGCAGAAGCTCATATAAAGCGACTGAAAGAAAGGCTTTACCATAAATACAAGGAAACCTATTATGAACGGGGAAATAAACATATATCCCGCTATTGCTTTTCTCTTTTGAAGTCCTGCAAGCTTATGCTTCTTATTCATATCCTAAAACCACTCCTGAAAACAGTAGAATCATCACCTTACGACCAGATAATCCCTTGCGGGAACGGTAACACCGTCAACATCATAATCCTCATATCCGTAATTAACATATACCTTCGTACCATCCTCATACCCGGTACACGACAGCGTCTCCGTAATGTTCTCATGCGAACTCATTTCCTGATCAAAGGTATGCCCAAGCTCCTTATTATATCTTGAATACGTTTCCACTATATCCTTATGGCAGGAATCAAATTCCGAACCATAGTATTGCGTATACAGCGTCTTCTGCAGTACGAAGGGACTCTCCTTCATTATGGTGTACTGGAGCCCCGCGCCATACTCGGCAGCATAAAGAACTTCCTGCTCCGGATTTCCGCAGATATTTACCGGATCGCCTGTATAATCGATATATCCGTGCAGAGCAAGCTGATAAAACGGAATGTATTCATCAAGGATAGTATATTCACTGCCCCTTAGATCCATGTTGGTCACTGCATCAACATAAGGCACTGCATAATCATTACCCATGTTTATCATTACTTTCGTTGAATCCAGTGCCTTGAACCTATCCTCCTGAAGCTTTGACACCGCCTCACGTGAATATGGAGCCTTCTTGTAAAAATCACTCGAAAGATCTCTTCCATCATTTTCAAATGATGCTCCGACTCCGTATTTTTTTGCTTCATCTGACAGGTTATCGCTCATCTTCCCTGCAACAGATGTATGTAACAGGAAATACGGATCAAGATCATCACGCTGTCCGTAAGTCGTCCTGCTGTATTCATATAGCTTGGCCCTCTCCTTGCTTATAAGCTTGGCTGCATCGGTATATGAGAAGAAACCATCCAGAATGTCTGAATCGAGTGCATATTGCGTGATCCCGTTAAGATACAGGTTTATCCCGCGTCCGTTCAGATCATCTGCAAGCGCACCAAGATCTTTGGATGAACCAAGATCTGAATTGATCTTCGTCTTCTTAAGTATCTTCTGTTTAACTCCGCCGTTGCACCATCCGCTCAGCTTGACGGACATATTCTTAAGACCGTCTTCGTTAAGCGCTGCGATCATCTCATCAGCTTCCTTAAAAGTCGTAAGCTTAAGAGGGCGTGATACAGGCACGCCGACTATCTGTTTTATCTTATCTACAGCACCTACGACCTCGATCATAACAGGGGCATTGGTATCTGTATTAAGGCTTAAGTATTGTCCATATCTGTCCTTTAACCAGGACTGATAATCCTTAGCCATATCCACATAGCTGCCTGATGAAACGAAGCTGTATCTTTGCTTTATCGACTCATCCGGGATCGAATCCACATATTTGTAAATATCCGAATTGGCTATATCACCAACATCGTATTGCTCCCTCTGCGCTATTGAATATATCGCATTGACATAGTTGTACGAATGATTTTTACCTGCGATATCGGCCTGTATCGATGCATAACTCCTGCCGTCCTCGAGAATACAGATGAACGAATCCTCTCCCTGCACAACGCCGTAAACACCGTAATAAGCACGTGTATTATGCACAACCGCCTTCCTTGTAAGGCACATATCCCAGCCATACACATTGGCATAATAATTATTCTGCGAGATCTTTCCGTTATTGAAGTTGATCGTCGAACCGCCACCCTCTGGCACTACCATATAACCTTCATCATTTGTGCCGCCCGCACCAAAATACGGCAGAAGCGTAAGTGTGTATACAGGATAATCACTCTTATACTGGATCTCGTTAAACGGTACCTCGACAGTCATATCTCCACCGTCAAGACGATAGATCACGCTTACATTGAAGATCGGACTGTCGGATGAGCTTACGGACTGGTCATACTCCTTATCTGCAACATAATCATCATAAGTGTAGCCCGCTTCCTCGAAAATACCTTGCATCTTCTTACGTACATTTTCCTTGGTATTACTCCTTAATATATACAACTTCTGGTTTGCAAGCTCGGGATAAAAGGCAAGCAGTTCTTCCTTGTTATCCTTCTTCTTGAGCTTGTTTATGTCATATTTCTTGTAGTACTGTGAGATGAGATTACTGTCATCCTTACTCATCTGCTTGGTCCACTTCTTATATGCCTTAACGGTCATGACCGGTGGTATTGTGTATTCTTTTTCCACGTTTCCTAAAGAATACATTACCTTGACAAAATCATCTCCCTGTTCGATCTCGTAAATGCCATTAAGGGCACTCTGTGCATACGAATTAAAAGTGGTCTCAAGTCCGGTCTCTACCGCGTAAGACATGAGCAGCGGTGATTGGAGCTTGTTCTTCTCCTCCATGAGTGCTATCGAATCATTAGCCGCTCCTTCCGGATTTGATCTCCAAATCTTTCCTGAATCCTTGACTTCAACCGTAAACTGCGTGGTTAAGGGATCCATTGTGAACTTTAGCTCATCATTCTCCATTATGACAGGCTCTTCCGGATCACCGTCAAATGCATGCACCTCTATGTTTGGTTCAGGCTTTTCTATATTCTGGTAATTGATCACAAATACAACCAACCCCAGGATAATGAGCGCAAAAACAGTAGGAAAAATAAGGCTCTTTAAGGTTTCCCTTATCTTATTGTTCCTCTCCGTGATCAATTCCTGATTTTTAACCTGTTTGTTTCTTTTCATCTTTCTCCCGGGATGGTTACCGTTGTTTTCTGTTGCTTAGATCCTGTGAACTTCACTGTTATATCCTGAACAAAAATTCCCTGACCAGAGAAATAAAATACATAACTCCCTGCGATATCATGCTGAAGAATATCGTAAGGATAAACACCATAACCAGCATTGCAAACAGTGAAGCAACCGTAAACAGAAGGTTCTTTCCTGCCCTGTACTCATGTATCTGTCCCATTGCCGCTATTATGAGGATCGCACAGTAAACAAGTGACAGCACGCTTAACACCTCATAGAACTGTCCTTCCTCAACGGTAACGAAATTACTGAAGATCATTAGCGGGAACTGTATCACGGGATAAGGCGTAAGTCCATAACAAGTCGCCATATATACCTGCCCCAGCCTGCCCTTGCCGTCAAAAAGCGTCGTAAGCGCCCAGTTACCTATCACCCACAGCGCCAGCGGGAACAGTACGCTCGCCAGATACAGGAAGATATTAAGCTCTTCCCAGTAAACTTGCA
>JAFXVI010000072.1 GCA_017524595.1 Lachnospiraceae bacterium
ATCGCCCTTTGAGCCATACTTGATCGCAGGAGAGCCTGTCGATATAAGCTTGCCGGCTTCTTCTACTGCCTTCTGCCACGAATTGATTCCTGCAATGAATCCGTTTCCTTCAACTGATAACCCTATACGTCCAAACACATACTCCGTGTATTCCGCACCTTCAGTTTTAAACGTATCAAGTCCTTCAATATCAGTTCCGAGATTCATTGATAACCCTGCGTATGCTTCAGCCTCTTCTGGAAGTATATAATCGGTGAGTACCCTTGATATCTCCTTAACCATTTCGGCATCACCATCTTTTACAGGTTTGGTCTGTTCACACGCGGTCAATCCGAGAAGACAGATACCTATACATAATACTGATAAAAACTTTTTCATATTACGTTTCACCATACCTTTCTCAGATTGCGCCATGCTTCTTGTTAGGACGCTCCTCTCTCTTCGTAAACAGCATTTCCAAAGCACCTATAACATACTTGCGGGTATCCTGTGCTTCTATTATCGTATCAACATATCCCCGGCGGGCAGCTGATTCCACACTGGTCTGCATCTCTTTGTACGCGGCTGTAAGTTCAGCCTTGTTCTCTTCCTTATCAAATAATAATCTGGCTGCAGCCTCGGCATCCATCATACCTATGGAAGAATCCTTCCATGCAAAACACATATCTGCGCCAAGCGACTTGGAATTCATAAGGACATATGCGCTTCCGAATGCACTGCCTGTTATTACATTTATCTTCGGTATCGTAGCATTGGCAAAAGCATATGCCAACTTGGCCGAGGCCTTGCTTAAATCCTTCTCCGCATCCAGGGTAGTCTCAAAACCGGTAATATCAGTAAGAGTTATAACAGGAATATCAAAGGCATCGCAGAATTCTACAAATCCGGCTGCCTTGGCGCATCCCTTCGCGGTAAGTACCTTGCCGTACTTCTCAGCAACTTTACCTTTATCGTCATATTTCTCACTGCGATTGGCAACAGCTCCTACAGTAACACCATTAAGTCTCATAAATCCTGTTACCATAGACGGTGCATAATCGGCCTTGACCTCAAAGAAGGCCTGATCATCAGCAATTCTCGAAAGTGCCACTGAAGCGTCTCCAATACATGCAGCAAGATCAGTGCACACTCTGTTAAGATCATCGGTACACTCATCAAAAGCACCGTTCTCTTCGTTGTTCTCGGGAAGCATTGAAACAAGCTGTCTGATCTGTGTATAAATATCCGCTTCATTCGCAACAACATCAACATCACCGCAACTTACGCTTCTGAAAGTTGCTGCCGATGTATCCAGCTTCTCCTCATAATTACCGCTAACGGCATTGGGAGAATTAACAAACATCTTGCCCTTGGATGATTCAATGAAAGTAAAATCACTCATTGTCGGGATCAATGCAAGTCCGCCTCCGCAATTCCCAAATATCGCTGTTATCTGCGGGATAACGCCAGAGGCAAAAGCCTGTGTCCTGTAAATCTCACCAAAAGCTGTCAGCGCATCCGTGGCTTCCATTAATCTTAAGCCTGTAGAATCAATAAGTCCGATCACGGGTGCTCCGGTCTTCATTGCAAGAGAATACAGCGAAACGATCTTCTTCGCATGCATCTCACCAATGGAACCTCCCATGACAGATGCATCCTGGCTATATACATATACCAGACTGCCATTCACCAAGCCATAGCCCGTAACAACGCCGTCAGTGGGTGCAGCCCCCGGATCCATATTGAAATCAGTAGCCCTGGCCGTGACCATTGCGCCGATCTCAACAAAACTGTTTTCATCGAGCAAGGATTCAATTCTTGCACTCGCTTGAGAAGTGTTACTCATTTTGTTCAGCCCTCCATATTATTATAATAGGCTAATTTAAGCCTTTACTTAAATAACCAAATGCTGTACGCACTAGAATTGATTATAACATACCTTATTAACAATTCCTAGCGATATTTTGCATATAATCGGGTATAATAAAAGAAAACAGTCCGGGCGCATGACCACACAGGCTGTTTTCCGTTTATTCATATCATGAGTGTCTAAATATCCAGCTTCAGCGAAACCTCCTCGGCCGCCTCCTTCTTGAACTCTTCGATCCTGTCGGGACTTGCTGTCGGAAGATCATCCAGTGATGTGACATTAAAGCTCCGAAGGAATTCCTCGGTGGTACCAAAAAGTAACGGCCTTCCAGGAGCCTGAAGCCGTCCCAGTTCAGTTACCAGTCCATATTCAACAAGCTTATTGATCGCATGATCACAATTAACGCCCCTGATCTTCTCTATCTCCAGCCTCGTAACCGGTTGCTTGTACGCTATGATCGAAAGGGTTTCAAGCATTGAATCGGTAAGCGAATATGATTTGGGAACCTTGGCGATCTTTATGAGATATTCATACATGGATGCCTTGGAGCACATCTGAACTGACTCCTCAAGCTCAATTATAGTAAACCCGCAGTCTTCGTTCCCGTCATACTCCTCCTTAAGCTCGTATACAAGCTTTTTTGTTTCATCAACATCCCGGCCAAGCACCCTTGAAAGCTTCTTGTACTCAACAGAATTGCCAACCGAAAAGAGAACAGCTCCTATCACCGCCTTGGGATTATTCACAGGAGTAATTTCTTCCCCGACGGATTGCATATCATTACTATTCTCTTTTTCAGTTGTACTCTCTGTATTATCATTGCCGGCTTCATTTAGATTTACCGGATCATTTATCCTGTTATCCAATGTCCATTACCATCCGATTTCATGTTATATTCCACACTGTTTATCTAGGCTGCCATTCTGGAGGTTATCATTATATCGTCAAACAACTCCTCCTGTACTATCATTATCTGCCCCAATTTCATCATCTCTAGGATCACAAGGAAAGTCACAACAATATCCATCTTTGATTTCTGTTTCTCCAAAAGATCCCTGAACCCGAACTTCCTGTGGCATCTTATATATGCCTCAACATACGCAGTCTTATCTTCAAGGCTGATTACATCCTTCTCGATCTTTCCAAACTTGCTCCTTATCGGGTCAACCTTATCGATCTGGCGTTTCATCATAGACTTGAATATCTGGTTGAGCCTGGCAAGATCCATATCACCTATAAGCTGTTGATAATCTATAGGCTGCTCATATTCTTCAATCTCCTTGGGCATTGTAGGCTTCTTAAACAGCGTTCTGCCGGCATCCATATGCATATCCTTAAGCTCATAGGACATGTATTTGTACAGCTTGTACTCAATAAGCTTCTCCACGAGCTCGGCTCTCGGATCCTCCTCCTCACCTTCTTCGTTAATCTCCTTTGGAAGAAGCATCCTGCACTTTATATCAAGAAGAGTAGCCGCCATTACAAGGAATTCACTCATGACATTTAAGTCTTCTTCCTTCATCTTCCTTATATACTCAAGATACTGATCGGTAATAAGCACGATGGGGATATCATAAATATCCACCTTATTCTTTTCGATAAGATGAAGAAGCAGATCCAAAGGGCCTTCAAATACCTGTAACTTTACCGTCAAACTCATTATTGTGATCACCTTCCTGTATTATTGTCTTCTTGTTTCTTATACAAATCGATAATAATAACTTCAGCCTTGTTAAATACGCGAATGGGAACTGTGTGCGAACCAAGGCCGCGGCTTAGTATCATGGTCGAATCACCCCTCTTAAAGATCCCCGCATCATATTTGGGGAAAAGCTTAAGCTGCGGCGATACCATTCCGCCAAGCAAAGGTATATTGACTATACCACCATGCACATGACCGGCCAGGACATAATCCGGATCCCATAGTGCATATTTATCAAACTGTTCGGGATTATGGGCTATAAGCACCGAAACCCTTCCCTTATCAATATCACCGAATTTATTCTTCAGATAATCATCCGGTATCCATTTAGTCCTGAATTTTCTGTAATACTCATGTTCAAGATCAAGTCCGTATACATCAATGCCGGCAGGTTCGATCGATACCTTCTCGTCTGTAAGCATCCGGACTCCCATATCGGAAAGCCTTGAAACAAACCCCTCATATGCTCCTGGAAAACGATCGGAGCATCGCCTCAGCTTCTCCTCGTGATTTCCTATACCGTAATATATAGGATACTTCTTCGACAGGGCCGATATGAACTTTATGGCATTGCTCTCATGATAGCGAGGTTCCATGCTCGATGTAACCATATCTCCGGCCAAAAATACAGCATCCGGCCTTTCCCTGTCTATAGCCTTAAGAACATCCTCATTATCATTGCCATGATCGCAATCATGCATATCAGATATAACAGCCATCCTGAAGTGATCCGTATGAAGTCTCCCGTTGACAAAGCTGTATCTGACAACACCAAACCCCTTGCTTTCCTTATATAAAAACAGACAGGTAAGCAGTAACACTGCTGCCGCCATAGCCACTATTGCCACTACTGTCTTTACAGATGCAAGAAATACTATCATATCGGGTTCTCCACAACATGTTGTATTATAACACATAAAAAACACAAAATAAAGTATAACTTCTTATACAAAAGATTTGGATATAAAAAATCCTCCGGATATCTCCGGAGGATATGTTTACATATAACTAATTATACTTACGTTTCCTGGCAGCTTCAGACTTCTTCTTACGCTTTACGCTAGGCTTCTCGTAATGCTCTCTCTTGCGGATTTCCTGCTGGATACCGGCCTTGGCACAGTTCCTCTTGAAACGGCGAAGAGCGCTATCTAATGTTTCATTCTCTTTCACGATCACGTTTGACATGCTTCCCAACCTCCCCTCGTCTGAGATTCTATGCATCCTATGCATTCGACTATAGGGTTATACGCCGGCTTTGGCGCTGCACTAGATGTTATTATATACAGTAAGCTCTGATTCGTCAACGTTTTTTGGCACTTTTTTACGATATCTGCCCTTCAAGGACTTTGGCGCTTTCAGCCAGTGCGGCATCTATACCCGAAGGATCCTTGCCGCCTGCCTGGGCCATACCCGGACGTCCGCCGCCGCCACCGCCTACCTTGCCAGCAATGCCCTTGATAAGATTTCCGGCATGAGCGCCCTTGCCAATTGCTCCATCAGTTGCCATTGCAACAAGATTTACCTTGCCGTCAACGTCAGATGCAAGAAGGATGACACCATCCCCTATCTTATCCTTAAGCTGGTCACCCAGTTCACGAAGTCCATTCATATCTACTCCCGATACGCTTGTCGCAAGGAACTTGATCCCCTTAATATTGGTGACCTTATCCATAACATCACCCATGGCATCCTTGGCCGCCTTACTCTTTAAGGCTTCAAGTTCTGAAGTGAGCACCTTAAGTTCACCCTGAAGTTTTTCTATCTTATCAACTATATCAGCAGGTGATGACTTAAGAGTCCGGGCTGCTTTTGTAAGAGTATCTTCAACATTCTTATAATATGAAAGAACTCCGGCTCCCGTAAGGCCTTCTATCCTTCGCACGCCTGCCGCGATCCCCGATTCTGACAATATCTTGAAGCAGTGGATATCACCTGTCGATGATACATGGGTACCACCGCACAGTTCCTTTGAGAACTCACCCATCTTCACAACACGTACAACCTCGCCGTACTTCTCACCAAACAGTGCCATTGCGCCTGACTTCATTGCTTCATCAACAGACATAACATCAGTAACTACCGACAGATTCTCCACTATCTTATCGTTTACAAGGGTTTCAACCTTTTCAATCTCCTCGCCTGTGAGTGCTCGTGAAAATGAAAAGTCAAACCTTGTCCTTTCGCCGTCCTGATATGAACCCTGCTGCTTAACCTCATCTCCGAGGACCGTCTGGAGCGCTTTCTGTAAAAGATGTGTTGCCGAATGGTTCATACATGTCCTCATCCTGTTAAATGCGTCTACATGTAGTGTGACTTTATCACCCTTCTTTATGCTTCCGGATTTAACGCATCCAACATGACCTGTCTTTGATTGATCTATCTTTACGGTATCATACACTTCAAATACGAATGATCCCGATGTGATCTGCCCGAAATCACCTTTTTGTCCACCCATAGTCGCATAGAAAGGCGTCTTATCAGTTACGATAGTACACTCTGCGCCTTCGGATACTTCATCAACAAGTTCCCCTGTTGCCACCGCAACAACGGTACCCTCATCGGTTACCTTCTCATATCCTGTGAACTCGGTCGTAACGGATTCATCAAGTCCTGAAAATACGGCAAAATCATTCGAAGACTTAAGCGAGAAACTGGCATTGTCCCTTGCCTTTTTTTTCTGTTCTTCCATGGCTGACTTAAATCCTTCCTCATCAACCGCAAGTCCCTTTTCATCTGCCATCTCAATCGTAAGCTCAAGTGGGAATCCGAATGTATCATACAGATAAAAGGCATCCTTACCCGATATGCTCTTACCCGCACCCGAAACAGTCTGATCCAGTATCTTGACGAATTCCTTCATACCATTTTCAAGTGTAGACGTAAAACGGTCAATCTCTTTCTTAAGCTCATTAAGAACGAAATCCCTGTTCTTAACAAGATTGATATAGGAATCCGAATAAACATCATCTATATATATCCTGGCGATATCAAGCAGATCGTTTGTTGCAAGACCTAGTATCCTCCCGTGTCTTACAGCGCGTCGGATAAGTCTTCTTAATACATATCCGGGGCCTCCGTTTGAAGGAACAAGCCTTGCCTCATCTCCGATGAGCATAACGGCAGTACGCATGTGATCTGCCAACACACGCATTGAACGTGTCTTGTCATCATCATTATCATACTTAAGACCCGATGTCTTTTCGATAAACGCTATGACTGATGTGAAAAGATCAGTCTTATATACATCCTTGGTTCCGTTAAGGAAGGCAAGGTTTCTCTCAAGACCCCATCCGGTATCCACATTTTTCTTATCCAGCGGTGTTAAGTGTCCGTCTTTATGCTTCTCATACTGCATGAAAACATCGTTCCCAAGTTCGGTATATTTACCGCATGAGCATCCGGGACCGCAATCCGGTCCGCAGTCAGGCACATCGGCAATATAGAACATTTCGGAATCGGGACCGCAGGGTCCGTATTCAAGTCCCCACCAGTTATCCTCTGCAGGGAGATAATATATATTTTCCGGCTTAAATCCCGAATCTATGCGGCATCTGGCGCCTTCTTCATCTCTTGGTGCATTCTCATCACCTGCAAATACGGTTGCGGCCAGATGATCACTATCAAATCCAAACACCTGCGTCAGCAGTTCATAACTCCACTTACAACGTTCTTCCTTGAAATAATCACCGAGGCTCCAGCTTCCCATCATCTCAAAAAAGGTAACATGAGACTTGTCTCCTACAGAATCGATATCGTTAGTCCTTACACATCCCTGAACATTACAGAGTCTTGTACCCATAGGATGTTTCTGTCCCAGAAGATACGGCATGAGCGGTTGCATCCCGGCAACATTGAACATAACGCCTGTCGAACCGTCAGATACAAGCGATACGGCGCCGACATCGACATGCCCCCTTTCCTTATAGAAGTCCTTCCATATATTCCTGAGTTCTTTAGATGTGTATTGTTTCATTCTTTATCTCCAATCTTACAGTATATGTACTCCCCTGTTCTCCGCTTCTTCTGCCATTCCTTCCGGCCATATAGAACTCTGCACCTCTCCTATGTGCGCACGCCGCATAAAAAACATGCATATCCTTGACTGCCCTATGCCTCCGCCTATAGTGTAAGGCAGTTCTTTATCCAGTATAGCCTTTTGGAACGGTAATCTGGCTCTCTCCTGGCAGCCTGCTTTTTCAAGCTGGATCATAAGAGAATCCTCATCTACTCTTATTCCCATGCTGGAAATTTCAAATGCCCTGTCCAATATCGGATAATATACGATAATATCTCCGTTAAGCTCCCAGTCATCATAATCCGGAGCCCGTCCGTCGTGTTTCTTACCCGACTTTAACAGATCGCCTATCTTCATAAGAAACATTGCTTTATATTCCCTGGCCGCAAGATCTTCCCTCTCCTTCGCCGTTTTGTCCGGCCATCTGTCTTCAAGTTCCTGAGTTGTGATGAAAGTTATTTCATCAGGAAGTATCCTTTCAATTTCAGGATGCCTTGAATTTACAAAAACCTCTGTATTTTTGATAGCCTCATAGACCTTGCGGACAATTGATTTCAACGTATCTTCATTACGCTCTTCTTTATCTATTATTCTCTCCCAGTCCCACTGGTCTACATAAAGCGAATGCAGATTATCGGTATCCTCATCTCTGCGGATAGCTGTCATATCTGTATACAGACCTTCCCCATGGACAAAGCCGTATTTCTTAAGAGCCATTCTCTTCCACTTGGCCAGCGAATGAACTATCTCAACCTCTTTATC
>JAFXVI010000073.1 GCA_017524595.1 Lachnospiraceae bacterium
GCAAAGAGGATTAAAGAAATCGTAAGGGCAAAGGATGACTTTGAGGACAGTAGAGATGAATGTCAAAAATATGAGATCATAATGGGCAGATATGAGGATCATCTGAAGATCAAAATGATCAGTCCGTCATATGAAAAAGAAGCAGTAATAGCTCTTCCGAACAGATCGGTATACAGTTACATCGCTCTTACAGGAGAGCATTGTCATATTACAAATATAGATGCAAAGAAGACGGAAGAGGAGACAGGGCCTGATGATATTGAAAGGCTGGTCGACGAGATGAGCTATATTGACCGCATGGAATCGGATGTTAAGAATGTTCAGGTTGACAGGCCCCGTTCTTCATCAACTGACGGAGTATTGATAAAAGACCGTATTAAGCTCAAGTTCCATACAATGAGCCTGCCGGGTGCAAGTCTGGTGTGGCATTGTCCATATATCCTGTTGTTTCACTCTGATGACGGGAAGGTAAACGGGGAGAATTATAAGGAATATGCTGCAGTAAAGCTTTATGGAGAGAATGACGGAAGTAATGAATATGCAAGGAACAGTATTTCGGTTAAAAAGAAAGAAGACTTTCCGGGATGGGATATATGGAAAGAGGCCAACAGAAAGGGTATGGAATGCGAACTGACTATTCACAAAAAAGATGAGCGCATTATCTTAAAAACACAAAATCTTGGCATAGAGATAGAGAATATCACAACTGTTAAAGGGGATTTCGGGAATGTATACGTGGGTTTAACCGGTGATCAGGTAGCTCTAACGGATATAAGGGTGAGCCGATCGTTATGATTTTGTTTATACAATTTTAACTTTTGATAGGAAAAAACGCATAAAATTGACGGATTTAAACATCAAATATAGCAAATTTTGTTGAAAAAAAAATAAATGAGTGATAGAATAACCTTATCTTTTATTATTCTTAAGAAAGCGGGGAAAATAATTATGAAATTGAAAGGAAAGTTTATTTTGCTTTCGGTACTTCCGGTTGTTGCACTTGCGATCATTTCCTGTATTGTTTCCTATATCATGGTTGAGGATAAGATGGCAGAGGAAGTGTATGCGGCACTTAAGGCCAGTGCGATAGCTACCAGAGATCGTATTGCGACCATAGCTCCGGGTGATTATGCACTCAAGGACGACCAGATGTATAAGGGGGACTTTAATATTTCGGCGGATGAGACACCATTTGATAACATCAAGGCTATATCTACGATAGATACGACAGTATTCTTCGGTGATACAAGATATGCCACATCGGTTGTTGCGGATGGCAAGAGGGCGGTAGGTACGCAGGCTGCTGCTAATATCATCGAGAAGGTACTGGTCAAGGGCGAGACATTGACCTCCGATTCTGCCAATGTAGCGGGTACTCCGTATTTTGCATACTACCTGCCACTTACACAGCCAAGCGACGGATCTATCTGCGGTATGGTATTTGCCGGCAAGAGCAGGACTGCAGTACAGAAGGAAGTTATGAGCGTTATATGGGTAATAATCATTGCTTCTGTAGTTGTATGTATTATTTGTGCTATCCTTGCATTTGTTATTTCAAATGGAATAGTCGGTGCTATACATAAAGGAATTGATGTTGTGGGCGAGGTAAGCAAGGGTAATCTTGCAGTTAAGGTTGACGAGAAAGCTGCAGCACGTTCTGATGAGGTCGGTGATCTTTGCAAGTATGTTGAAGAATTAAGGACGCAGTTGTCAAATATCATCGGTAAGCTTAAGACCGAGAGTGGCAATCTCTATACTTCGTCCAATCGACTGTATGACACATCCCAGAATGCAAACAGCGCGGTGGGTCAGGTTGAGAGAGCGGTGCACGAGATTGCAGACGGTGCTACATCACAGGCAGATGAGACGCAGAAGGCTACTGAGAACGTTATCCTTATGGGTAATATGGTTGAAGAGACCAGCGCTCAGGTAGAAGAACTCCAGAAGAATGCTGTTGAGATGCAGAAGTCATCCGAGCAGGCCAGTGCGATACTTGCAGAGCTTGCACAGGTTAACCAGCAGACGGTTGATGCTATCGAGATCATTTCACAGCAGACCAATACAACAAATGAGTCAGCACTAAAGATCAGGGATGCAACAAACCTTATCACAGAGATTGCTGACGAGACCAATCTCCTTTCGCTCAATGCCAGCATAGAGGCAGCACGTGCAGGCGAACAGGGCCGTGGTTTTGCGGTTGTTGCCGCACAGATCAGTAAGCTGGCTGAACAGTCTAATGAATCTGCAAGGAAGATCGAAGAGATCATCACAAGTCTTATCGCTGATTCTACGAAGTCGGTTGAGACGATGAACAATGTACGCGACATCATGACGAAGCAGAATGAGAATGTACAGAAGACAGATGAGGCGTTCCAGATTGTTAAGGATGGTATTGACAGGTCAATGGAAGGTGTTCAGTATATTGCTGAGAAGACATCCAAGCTTGATGAGGCCAGAGTTAATGTCGTTGATATCGTTCAGAATCTTACTGCAATCGCCGAAGAGAATGCGGCGGGTACACAGGAGACATCCGCATCTGCTACAGAGTTTGGTAACATGATCGGCGATATTGAGAACGAGACAGAAGGACTTAAGAATGCAGCTAACGTGATCGAGGAGAGCGTAGGCATCTTCCAACTTGAGGAATAAATCTCAGATATGAACGTTTAGTGAAGTTGGTTGCATAATAAATGTTTGATAAGTTATAATATAAGGGAAGCGTTTTCGCTTCCCTTATATTGTGCATGAAATAAGCTGTCATCTGATTGAAGGGGTAAAGTCATGGGTGATGATAATATCATGAATACAGCCGGGAGAAATGTTGACGGATTTGAATTTGTCGATATTGAGAACGGAAGCATAGCACGTGAAGAGATACAGAGGATAAATTATATATCATCAAAGATGAGTGATGATAATCCGGAAGCGGTGCTGTCTGTCTATAATAAGATGATAGAGAGCAATACTTTTTTCACACCTATAGGACTTGAATATCTGCGACGCCTGCAGGATTATCTCTATAAGAAGAAGGAGATTGATGACAGCCGTATAAGGGATATACCTGTTCTGGTTTCTTATGTGGATATTACCAACCAATATAACAACAAGAAGGATATAGAGCGGGAAGAGAGGGCAAGACCCCGCAGGCGCATCAAGACGTTCAAGAGAGAATATAAGGCTTCCCTTATCGTCAATGCTGTGCTTATACTTATGATAGTGGCAATGTTTGTTATGATCCTTAAATCAGATACTCCCAATATGATCAATTATGAGAACGCCATAACCAATAGATATGCGGCATGGGAGCAGGAACTTACCGAGCGCGAGTCCAGGGTACGCGAGAAAGAGAACGAACTCGGCATTCAATAAGAGGTGAC
>JAFXVI010000009.1 GCA_017524595.1 Lachnospiraceae bacterium
AACCGGAGACCGCTCGTTTACATTTGCAAGGAAGCCCGGGGCGGACATGTTCCTTAATGAAGATGATGTGAAGAAGGTTGATTTTTTAGAGTGGGATATCGTTCATGTGGGATCGGTCAGCCAGTCGGGAACACCTGAACGGGATGCGGTGTTGTCAGCGCTTGAGGGAGCCGTGAAGAATCATAAGCTCGTCAGCTTTGACATAAACTACAGGGATAAGATATGGAGCGTAGATGAATGCCGCAGGGAGTCGGAGAAGATTTATCCTTACACGGATCTTCTTAAGATATCAGAGGAAGAACTTGTATTTACGGGTGGTGAGGATAATATCCCGGCTTTTATGAAAGAGCATGATATAACGGTTGTTGTACTGACACGCGGTGGTAACGGCGCACGGATTTTCTTAAGGGAAACACAGGGAGAAGAAAGTGTGGTCAGTACAGATATAGCATCTTTGAAAGCAGATAAGATTGTGGATACGACGGGCGCAGGAGACGCGTACTGGGGAAGCTTCCTGTCATGCCTGTTAAGGCAGGGGATAAAGGATGTTTCAGATATCACTATGGATAAGCTTGTGACCGCGGGCAGGTACGGGGCAGTATCCGGAGGACTGTGCATACAGAAGTCCGGAGGTATACCGGCGCTGCCTGTAAGGGATGAGATAGAGGCGGTGCTTGATTCTTATGATGATTGTTTAGAATGAGGAAATCCTATGGGTATAAGATATTTGGAAAATGAGAAGCTGTTTAAGCTTGACACCCCGCATTCGTCTTATGTATGCGGGATATTTGATAAGGAAAAGTTCCTGTTGCACCTGTATTATGGTGCCAGGATAAGTGATGACGATATACGTTATATTTCGCGCACCTTATCCTACCCGTTTTCGCCTGAAAGGAATAACCGCGACAGGGGTATGTTCCTTGATGGGGCGCTGTTTGAATATCCGACAGAGGGACTCGGGGATTATAGACAGGGTTGTCTTGATATGGAAACAGAAGGCGGACACAGCGGGTGTTCGCTTAGTTATGTAAACCATAAGATATACAGAGGCAAACCCGCGCTGGACGGATTGCCGTCAACATTTGCTTCGATAACACAAAGTGGTGAGGAGAGTGATTGCGAAACGCTTGAGATCACCCTGAAAGATGAATTGACCGGACTGATCACAACACTCTTTTATTCAGTGTTCGATGGACTTGATGCGATAGTAAGGAGCGTAAGGTTTGAAAATACGGGATCATCCCCGCTGTACCTTAATAAGGTATTGTCAGCATGTCTTGAGTTGGAACCCGGAAAGAGGGATGTGATAACCCTTCACGGAAGCTGGGCAAGAGAGAGAAACATTGAGAGGACAAGAGTCACTAAAGGTGTTTTTTCAATAGGCTCTTTTAAGGGCGAAAGCTCGCATCAGATCAATCCTTTCATGGCAGTATCGGACAGGAATACAACACAGACGCAGGGGCAGGTATATGGCTTCAGTTTCGTCTATTCGGGGAATTTCACGGCTTCTGTCGAGTGTTCACAGTTTGATTCGCTGCGCTGCCTTATGGGGATAAATCCGAAGGGGTTTAGATGGAAGCTTGATAAGGGTGCGGTTTTTAATGCACCGGAAGTCATCATGGTCTATTCAGGGCAGGGATTAGAGCATATGAGCCACACTTTCCATGATGTATTCAGGGAACACCTTATAAGCGGTGCCAACCTTAACAATAAATACAGGAATGCGCCGCGGCCGGTGCTTATAAACAACTGGGAGGCAACATATTTTGATTTTGACAATGACAAGCTGGTTGCGATAGCAAAGGAAGCGGCAGAAAACGGTATCGAAATGCTCGTCATGGATGATGGATGGTTCGGAAACCGGAGCTCAGATAACATGGCGCTTGGTGACTGGTATGTCAATGAAGACAAGATAAAGGGCGGGCTTCATAAACTGGTAGAAGATGTTAAGGATGCGGGTCTTAAGTTCGGCATCTGGATAGAGCCGGAGATGGTTTCGCCTGATTCTGATCTTTACAGGGAGCATCCGGATTTCGCGATAGCGATTCCCGGAAGAACAGGCACCCTTATGAGGAACCAGTACGTGCTTGATTTTTCGCGCAGGGAAGTCGTTGATGAAATATATTCAAGGATTCATGCGGTGCTCTCGTCAGCCGATATTTCTTATGTAAAGTGGGACATGAACAGGCCGCTTAGCGATATAGGAAGCTATGCGCTTGAAAACGACAGGCAGGGCGAGCTTTTCCACAGGTATGTTCTTGGCGTATATGAGATGATGGGAAGGCTGCTTAAGGATTTTCCAGATCTGCTGCTTGCGAACTGTTCAGGAGGCGGCGGAAGGTTCGATGCCGGAATGCTTTATTTCAGTCCGCAGATATGGTGTTCTGATGATACGGATGCCATAGAGAGGCTTGCTATACAGGAAGGCACCGCCATGGTATATCCTCTCTCAACCATGGGGGCACATATAAGCGACTGTCCGAACCATGTTACAGGGAGGGTTGTACCGTTTGAAACCCGCGGTTATGTAGCGCTTGCAGGAACCTTTGGTTATGAGCTTGATATAACGAGGATCTCGCAGGAAGACAGGGATATGATACCCGGTCAGGTCGAAATGTACCATAAGTATAATAAGCTTATACGGACAGGTGATTACTACAGGCTCTCATCATACAGGGATAACGGGACGGATGATTCATGGATGGTGGTTTCAAAAGACAGATCATATGCTCTTGTTACTTATATTAAAGTCATGGCAAGACCAAACCGCCGGAGTGGCATCATAAGGTTACGTGGTCTTGATCCTGAAAGGAAATACAGTGTAAGCAGTGATAAAAGAGTGCTTGGACTTGATTATCCGTTGCCCGGGGCGGCAGGATATGCTGATGCAGATGAGAGATCAATGATGAAAGAGGGCCTTGTGCTGCATGGCGATACGCTGATGAATGCCGGTATCATCATAAATGAAAATGTTCCCGATATGGCGGGTGATTTTCGAGGTGTGCTGATAGATGTGGTTGCGATATCTTGACAAACATGTATTTTCGGTGCATTCTTATTATGCTACAGTAATTGCCACTGAGTTATCGGGCAGATGACGCTTTAACAAATACAAAACGGAGGGAGAAGCATAATGGAATCAACAAAGGATAAAATGGCAGCAGGCCTGTTAGGGATATTCCTCGGATCGCTGGGTATCCACAAGTTTTATCTCGGGTACAAGAAGGAAGCAATAATAATGCTGGTAGTAACGCTGGCAACATGCGGTATCGGAGGATCGGTAATGGGTATCATCGGTCTTATCGAGGGTATTTTATATCTTACAAAGTCAGACGATGAATTCCAGGAGATTTACGTTCAGGGATATAAGGGCTGGTTTTAAGATATTACGGGATATACTTATATAAGCCGTCAAGATTACAGGAGTGGGTATTGCAGGATACTTTACTCCTTTTCTTGTTGTTAAAGGCGGGATACAAGTGTTGCATTATGTATACATTTTTGATTTAATAATGTCATGAGTGATTATTCGAACAAAACAACAGACCGGAGCCATAATATCTATCACAGACGTGCGATGCTGATATTCATTATAATAGGTATCGGCATAGTTCTGTTTTTTGTTTTGCTTGAATTCCTTTTACGTATGGAAGCGCGTCGGAACCAGGATGAAAATAACAACAGGTTCTTCATGTCTACCATTTCCAATCTTAACAGCAATACTAAAGAGATTGACAAGTTTATAGGTAAATTTCACAAAAATAATGGAATAATGCTTAATAACCTGGCAGTTGCATTTTCGAATGACAGCTACAGGAGGCTTTCGGCAATGTCACAGGGTACTCAGCAGGAACTGTTGAAAGAGTCCATGACTAGCATCGACGGCTGTAGTAATCTGCTCATCATAAACGGGCAGGGCGATATCATCATGTCCACTGATTCAGCATATATAGGCAGCAATGTGGTTTCAAATGAAACAATAGATATTTCGCAGGATGAATTAGAAAAGCTGTACGACGGAACATACGAATATGTATATAAGGAGGATCAGGAAACTCTTACCTGCGTATATTGCAAGACGATCCCGGGCTCGTACGGAGTTGATGGACACAAATATATTCTCCTTTTCTGTTCCTCGGATATTCTGGACAGGGCGTTAGAGAGAATGTATGATCTTTCTGCATGGCTTAATGGATCAACGATCGGCAATAACGGATTCGTATTAATGGTGGATGAAGATACTGACCGTGTATTATATGGGAATGTAGGAGGAGAAGATAAGGAGTATGTTACAGCATCGTCTCTGGGTATTGATAAAAATATATTAACAGACAGATACACCGGCACGAATAAGATAGGCGGTGTCAGTTGTTATGTGTCTACGCGGGCATTTCATTCGGAAGATTACGGACAGGATGATTATTTGATCGCCTGTATCCCCACTGACGATCTGTATGGAGGTAATTTTCCTGTGGTACTCTGGAATTTATGCCTTCTGTCTATCTTCCTTATTCTTCTTGCGGCATATTCATCATTTGTGCGTTCCGAAATGTTAAGAACGGGCGAAGAACAGTTAAGGGTGAGATTGCTTTCGCTCAAGGGTAATACAATTTATTACAGCAGGACACTTGGCAGGAAAATTATTCCTATAGTGTTTACATCAGTGATTCTGATTTTTCTGTCAGCCTTATATATTCAGGCGCTTATGAAGCTGTCGGGCGCTTTTTCCGAGTCGGTTGCGATAGAAGAGGAGATATCCCGCAATGTTGAAGAGAGCGTAAATATTCAGAATGATTTTACGAATTATTATGATATGCAGAATGTAAGCCGTGCCAAACTCATGGCCTTTATCATTGGCTTGAATGGTGATCAGTATTTTGATTTTTCGAAGGAAAGCGAAGGAGTCATGCCCCTTGGGAATGCTGATGGGAGCGGGAATCGAGATGCCATAAGGGATGATTATAATAATGTTGTAAATGTGATCAATAATTCCAAGGTGCTTGAAAAGCTTAGAGATGCTAATAATGTTAAGAACATTTATCTTATTTCCGACGCCGGATATACATTGGCAACTTCATCTGATTACTGGAGTTTTTCATTGAGTAATAATGTAGAAGATCAGTCCTATGAGTTCTGGGATGTAATTGATGGAAGAAGGGATACGATCGTACAGCTGCCAATGATAAGTGATGAAGGGAATTTTTCACAGTTTATCGGCTGTGCGTTTAATTACTATACCTGCCTCGATGATGATAAAAAAACCAAATTTGTTAAATATACCGACTTCTTGAAACAGAGCAAAGGGGATTATACAGGCAACCTGATAACGAAACACAGGGGTCTGATACAGATAGAGATGGATCCTGAGGATAAGAACAATGTAATCGACAGTGCCAAGCCGGAATATATCCTGTCAAATACCCGGATTTCAAATGACGGATTTCTTATCGGATTTGTACATGATGAGATCGATGATGTTTATAATGTTTTTTATTCCGGGATCAGTTCAATGGTAGGAAAGAATGCAGATGAACTCGGTATATCCAAAAAGGCATTTTCCGGAAATTATAATGGTTTCCAAAGTATAAACGGGAAGAGATATCTGCAGAGTTTCAGGCCGGTGGAAGGATATTATATAGCTACGGCGATGCCAACAGACAAGTTGTATTACGGATGCTTTGTTACGGCTATGTTCTGCGCGGCATTCGGTTTTGTTCTGATGTTTATACTCTCATTCTATACGCTGCTTATACGCGATATGGATTCTGATGAGCTCTACAGGGAGGAACATGATCCGCTTGCAATATTCGGTCACTGGGAGGCTTCAAAGAACTGGATCAACAGCACCCCGACACAGAAGTTTGAAATGCTTATAAAGAAAGCACTCCTGCTTGGAGGCGCTGTATTTTTGGCAGCCATTATCTATGAGGCATACAGATATGGATCGAATTCGGCTATCGTTTATATACTTAGCAACGACTGGGACAGGGGGATACATATCTTCTCTGTATCGGCAGCCATTGTAATGATGATACTCGTAGGACTGTTCATAAGGGCGTTCGAGCATGTCATAAACCTTATAGCGGCTGCATTTGGAAGCAGAGTGGAGACGATGATGCATCTGTTCACGTCTCTCATAAAGACTACATTGATCATAAGCGTAGTATTTTACTCCCTGTTCATTATGGGTATAGAAGCGACCAGGCTGCTTGCCTCTGCCGGTATACTGTCGATAGGTTTAAGCTTTGGTGCCCAGAACCTTATAGGGGATCTGCTGGCCGGAATATTTATCGTGATGGAGGGTTCGGTCCATGTCGGCGATTATGTAATGATCGACGGAGTGAGAGGTAAGGTTAAGGAAATAGGACTGAGGACAACCAGGTATGAGGATGATAATCAGAACATACGGATCATCTGTAACAATGAGTTAAAATCATTTGCCAATATGTCTATGAAGTATTCAGTCGTATATTATGATATACCGGTCCCGTATAATGAGGATTATGTTCGTATAAGGAATATCCTGAACAAGGAATTCCTGGGTCTGTACGAGAAAAACAGCTCATTAAAGGGTATACCGGTGTGTCAGGGTATAGAGGAATTCTCAGAGAGTTCTGTGGATATGCGTGTGAAATTCATGTGCGCTGAAGAAGACAGGTATGATGTACAGAGATTCATGCATGATAATATAATGAGAATATTTATGGAAAACGATATAACGATACCGTTCAATCAGCTGGATGTACATTATGAAGCAATACAGATGAAGGAGTGATCCGGCACAGCGCACGATTGAAGTGAAATCGTTTTGCCGTTTACTATATATAAAATGAAATGGAGAGAAAATACAATGGACAAGAAGGAATATGCACTTAAAAAACATGAAGAGTGGCAGGGTAAGCTTGAGGTCGTGCCACGCTGCGAGGTAAACACGATGGATGACTTATCTGTCGCATATACGCCGGGTGTCGCTGAGCCGTGCCTTAAGATAAAGGACTATACAGACCTTAGCTATACATATACAAGAAGGAGTAATCTGGTTGCAGTCATTACAGACGGTACTGCGGTGCTCGGCCTTGGAGATATCGGTCCTGAAGCAGGTATGCCGGTTATGGAAGGCAAATGCGTATTGTTCAAGCGTTTTGGCGGAGTTGATGCCTTCCCGCTGTGTGTGAGGAGCAAGGATGTTGATGAGATAGTCAATACCGTTGCGCTGCTTGCCGGATCGTTTGGCGGAGTTAACCTTGAAGATATTTCGGCACCAAGATGTTTCGAGATAGAGAAGAAACTTAAAGAGCGATGCGATATCCCGATCTTCCATGATGATCAGCACGGTACAGCTGTTGTGGTACTTGCTGGTCTGATAAATGCTCTTAAGCTGGTGCATAAGAAGATGGAAGATATTTCTGTTGTGGTTAACGGTTCGGGGGCGGCAGGCATAGCGATCACGAAGCTTCTTATGAAGACGGGACTTAAGAGTGCTATCCTCTGCGATACAAAGGGGGCAATCTACAAAGGTCGTTACAACCTTAATGCTATCAAGGCCGAAATGGCTGAGATATCCAATCTTGAGCGGAAACAGGGAGGGCTTGCAGATGTCATAAAAGGAGCCGATGTATTTATCGGTGTATCCGCACCTGGTGTGCTCACAGCAGATATGGTAGCTACCATGGCCAAGGATCCGATAGTATTCGCTATGGCCAATCCTGTTCCCGAGATACTTCCCGATGAAGCGAAAAAAGCCGGCGTAGCGGTTATGGGTACAGGCCGTTCGGATTATCCGAATCAGATAAACAACGTACTTGCTTTCCCGGGTATATTCCGAGGAACGCTTGATGTACGTGCGAAGGACATAAATGATGAAATGAAGCTGGCTGCGGCTTATGCTATAGCAGGGATAATCAGTGATGAAGAACTGAAACCCGAATATATAATACCCGATAGTTTTAATGCAAATGTTACCGAAGCGGTTGCAAGAGCGGTTGCTGATGCGGCAAGGAAGACGAATGTGGCGAGGATATAATGAAAGGAATCCTTACGGATTCCTTTTGATGTCTCAAAGCCGGCGGGCTCTCATACCCTGACGGGCATGAGCAATAACAGTAAAGTAGCCCGAAGGGGGAACCAACGGGCTACGATGAGGGGAGTATAAATAATTAATAAGGGGTCGTAATCGAGAATCCTTTGAAGGGTTGATTCCCGTTTACATGAATGATTATAGTACATATTTACAAAAAAGACAAGCGATTTTTGAAAATAGTAGTAACTTTTTTTACAAACACAAAATGTTGTGGAATCTTCTGAAAATGCGGTTTACATAAGGTGAAAAATGACTAAATTTGAACTTATTGCCCCCTGCCATTTTGGAATGGAAGCGGTGCTGAAAAGAGAAATATTTGATCTTGGTTATGACATCACGGAGGTCACGGATGGAAGAGTGACTTTTATTGGAGACGGGGAAGCGGTAGCAAGGGCCAACATCTTCCTCAGAACTGCGGAGAGGATACTAATTAAGGTTGGATCATTCGGGGCAGAATCCTTTGATGAATTGTTTGAGGGTACTAAAGCGTTGCCGTGGGAGAATTATATCCCGGAGGATGCCAGGTTCTGGGTTGCCAAGGCGGCCGGTATAAAGAGCAGGCTGTTCAGTCCATCGGATATCCAGTCCATAATCAAGAAGGCGATGGTTGAGCGGCTTAAACAGACCTATAAGACAGAATGGTTTGAAGAAAGCGGTACGTCTTACCCTCTTCGTGTATCCATAATGAAGGATGTTGTGACTCTGGGACTTGATACTACGGGAGAATCACTGCATAAACGCGGATACAGGAAGCTTGTGAGCAAGGCGCCGGTTGCCGAAAACCTGGCGGCTGCAATGATAATGCTGACTCCATGGAAGAGTGATAGAGTACTTGTGGATCCGTTCTGCGGCTGCGGTACGATACCGATAGAAGCAGCCATGATAGCATGCAATATCGCTCCGGGAATAAACAGAAGCTTTACAGCGCAGGAATGGAGTAATATTATAGACAGGAAGCTTTGGTATGAAGCAGTCGATGAAGCGCGTGATATGGAGGATACGAGTGTGGAAACGGATATCCAGGGTTATGACATAGACGCGGACATAATCGCGGCTGCAAGGGATAATGCTAAGCTTGCGAGGGTTGCCGGTAAGATCCATTTTCAGAGGCGCCCGGTTGCAGAGCTTAGTCACCCTAAAAAGTACGGTTTTATCGTTACCAATCCGCCTTACGGTGAGAGGATAGGACAGAAGGCTGAGATGGAGGAGCTGTACGGACAGCTTGCCACAGCTTACAGCGGGCTTGATTCATGGTCTGCGTATATCATCAGCGCCTATGACGGAGTTGAGAAGATAATGGGACGCAAGGCAGATAAGAACCGGAAAATATACAATGGCATGATGAAGACATACTACTATCAGTTTATGGGTCCCAGGCCACCGAAGAGAGAGCGTCGGGAAGATGCTTTATAGAATATATAAAAGGATAATAAGAAAGATATGAGACAGGTATTATTTGCTACCACAAATGAGAATAAGCTCAGAGAAATACGTCAGATCCTTGCTGATACGGATATTGAGGTTATCTCGCTTAAAGATGCGGGTATAAATATAGAAGTTAATGAAGACGGCACTACCTTTGAAGTAAATGCGGTCAAGAAGGCCGAAACTATAATGAAGGCTTCCGGGAAGCTGACTCTGGCTGACGATTCAGGACTGGAGGTTGATTTCCTTAATAAGGAACCGGGAATATATTCAGCCAGATACTGCGGAGTAAATACTTCTTACAGGATAAAGAACAGAAACATTCTGGAACGTCTTACGGATGTTCCGGATGAGGAACGTTCGGCAAGGTTTGTATGCGCGATAGCTGCCGCGTATCCTGACGGACATACGGTAACCGTACAGGCAACAATGGAAGGGCGTATAGGATATGAGGAGAAGGGCACAAACGGCTTCGGCTATGATCCTATATTCTATCTGCCGGAATACGGCTGCTATTCGGCAGAGCTTCCTCCGGAAAAAAAGAATGAGATCAGCCATAGAGGCAAGGCATTAAGGCTTATTAAGGAGAAACTTATAATATGAAGATCCTGATAGTAAGCGATACCCATGGATATGACGGAAATATGTGGAAGGCGATACACCGTGAAGAGCCCGTCGATATGTTTATCCATTGCGGAGACATAGAACACTCAGCGACAGAGCTTAAGCAGTATTTCGACTGTCCGGTATATGTCGTTAAGGGCAACAATGATTATATGCTCAGGCTTCCGGAAACAGAGCGGATCGATATCGCCGGTCACAGCGTTATACTGACGCACGGTCATCGTTTCAATGTATACAGAAACCAGGATGCGATGTTTTATTACGGCGAGGAAAATCAGGCAGATATAGTCATGTTTGGTCATATCCATGTTCCCGTGGTCGCAACGAATGACAGGGTCACGATAGTGAATCCGGGTTCAATATCACTCCCGAGGCAGCCGGGCTCCGAACCGACCTATATAGTGATGACGGCCGAAGAGGGCAAAGAGCCTGTATATCAGATAAAATATATGTAGCTTTCAGCCTTCTTTCAACCTGTAAAACGTCGTTGACAAGCATAATGAGGTAAGATATAATATCATTTGCGTCACGGATTGGTCAGATTCTTAACAAAGCTTGTGACCTCTTAAGCGGGGTGTGGCTCAGCTTGGCTAGAGCGCCTGGTTTGGGACCAGGAGGTCGCAGGTTCGAATCCTGTCACCCCGAGGACGTAGTGTGTTCGTAGCTCAGCTGGATAGAGCAACGGCCTTCTAAGCCGTGGGTCGGGGGTTCGAATCCCTTCGAGCACGTTTGGGTGATAACCCTTTAATTGCAAGATATGGTGGGTATGGCGCAGTTGGTTAGCGCGCCAGATTGTGGCTCTGGAGGCCGAGGGTTCGAGTCCCTCTACCCACCCGTTTTTTATTTTAGGGCTATCGCCAAGCGGTAAGGCACAGGGTTTTGATCCCTGCATTCGCTGGTTCGAATCCAGTTAGCCCTGTACTTCTCATAAGGGATACCATTAAGCGGGGATTCCCTTTGATCTGTTTTATAAGTCTGACGGCTTAATCATTTTTTGGGACATTAGCTCAGTTGGTAGAGCACCTGACTTTTAATCAGGTTGTCGGGGGTTCGAATCCCCCATGTCTCACTATCATAAGCGTGATAAACACGGTGTTTTAATTTTTGATTGGTGCACGAAGGTGCACTCTTTTTTTGTGGCAAATCTTTTTTCAAAATGCTCATTGAGTTTCACAGACAACCTGTATTGCCAAAATTAATCCCGTTTCGTATAAATTAACAGATTACAGATGATGGTTGTTTATGCTATGATTATCTATAATGGACAGGAAGTACGGAAGGAGGAATATTTATGTCGGATATTGAGAAGGATAAGTTGACAGACGAAGAGCTGGAATCAACGAGCGGTGGTCTGATTTTTTATGCGAGGAACATAATAGGATCTGATCCCAATAATCCGTTTGAGGTATTGGATGACAGGACGGGAGACGTTCTGGCAAGGGCGAATACTTACGAACAGGCAGTTCAGTATGCAAATAACATGGGAAAGTCATGGGAATATACAGAGGAATGGGACAGGATTCAGTGGCTGCGTTCCCATCATTAGTAAGGTAATGTCATAATATGAAGACATCTGATGAGGTTCTCGCTCTCCTTAAGGAGAATATGGGCGGTTTCATTTCAGGACAGCAGATTGCAGACAGGCTGTACATGACAAGGGCAGCTGTCTGGAAGGCGATAAAATCGCTCAAGAAGTCCGGATATGAGATAGAGGCCGTAACAAATAAGGGTTACAGATTAAGGAGAACGGCCGATGTGATCAATGCGGTTTATATTGAGGAAGGTTTGCGCACAGCAGGCCTTCCTGTTTGTGTTACATACAAGGAGGAGACGGGTTCGACGAATGAGGATGCAGGATATCTGATCAAGGCGTCCAAAGATCCCGTACTCGTTATTGCAAATATGCAGAATCAGGGTCGCGGACGGCGCGGAAGAGATTTTTATTCGCCTAAGGGTACCGGTCTTTATATGAGCCTGGCGCTTAATAGAGCCGCTGAACTCCTAAAGACTGTGAAGGTTACGGCGATCGCTGCCGTTGCGGTATCCCAGGCGATAGATAACATCGTGTATAACGGTCGTAACGCATCATTTATCAAATGGGTTAATGATATTTATATCGACGAAAAAAAGGTATGCGGCATTTTATCTGAGGCATTTCTATCCATGGAGGATGAGGAGCAGGGGTATGTTGTGGTTGGCATGGGGATAAATGTATATGAACCCGGAGAGGGTTTTCCTGCGGATATAAAAAAGAAGGCAGGTTATCTTATCGGGGCGGGACAGCAGGTGAAAACAGGACTCAGGAATGATCTCGCAGTGGAAGTCATACGCTTGTTTTTCCATTATATGAATGCTGCAGATGAGAGTCTTGCCATATATCGCAGAAAGTCAAATCTGATAGGCAATTATGTTAAAGTCAATTCTTTTGTGCCTGATGATAAAGCGTCAGGTTACGCCAGAGTTCTTGGCATAGATGATGAGTGCAGACTGCTCATAGAATATGAGAACGGACAAAAGGAAACGCTCACTTCAGGAGAAGTGAGCGTCGTAAAATACTGACTTATCTTCATGTTATTCCGGTTTTAGTAATAGCAATCACACAGAGCAGGATTATAACCGGCTGTAGGAAGAGTCGCCTGAAGCCTCCTTAAGGTTTCTTCCTTGGCATTGGCATCAGCATTCTGCTGGCTATACTGAGCTTCAAGTGCGCTTACCATTACCGTGAGTTCATTAAGGCGCTGTGTAAGTCCGGGGCTGTACTTGACTTCTACCTTGGTAGCTTCAAGTATCGGTTTCATGTCGTTGAGTCTGGCAAGAGTTGTATTGGCAGTAGCCCTTGCATTTACCGCTGCTATCCTTGCCTGATCTATGGTGTTGATGTTGTGCAGCAGTTCAAGGTTACGTACCTTGGGATCTACAGGCTTCTTGGGTTTCAAAGCTACAGCGAGCAGCACGGGATTGTTCATTATGATAGTATTGAGTGCATACTGATTTGCAGCAGCCGCATTTACTGCGGCAAGGTTGGCCTGAGCCTGTTTTGCATAGGCATCCTGGCTTGCGGCAATGGCTAGAAGCATTGCCTGATTGGCCTGATTCTGGGTATTGATTGCATTCTGATTGGCTGCAGCAGCGTTCTGATTGGCCTGATTAGCGAGGGCAGCCTTGTATTCAGGCGGAGTAGCTGCTGCGGAAAGAAGCATCAGCTGATATGCTGTAAGTGCATCGGCCTTAACCTGACTCGAGATCAACAGGCATGCAGCGACAACGATCAGACCTGCGCTTATTATCTTGTTTCTCATATTTTTTCCTCCATATTAATTATATTAGATCATTTCTGTTGCCCTTAGAATTTATAAGACTTTACAGGGTAATCTTGATTATATCACAATTTGATCCAAAGTGATACAAAATTCATTAAAATTCTGAAAAAAACATGAAAAAATATAAAATTGACAAAAATTAACACAATATCATGTGAAATGATAAAAAATAATACTATATATTGACATACGGAAATTTATTATTTATAATTCACTTTAGCACTTTAAACCGCAACGCTTTAAAGTGAAATTGAAAATGTGTTTACGAAGAATTTCGGGAAAGGGAGACAGAAATGACAGTAATACTCAGTTCGATCCTGTTGGTTATCTTTTTTGCGGTAATGATAGGCGTCGGCATCTACACAAGAAGGACTGCAACCGATGTTAATGGCTTCGTGCTTGGCGGAAGGAGTGTGGGTCCCTGGCTTACAGCTTTTGCTTTTGGTACATCTTACTTTTCGGCAGTTATCTTTGTCGGATATGCCGGACAGTTCGGATGGCTGTACGGAATGTCGGCCACATGGGCAGGTATAGGGAATGCTCTTGTGGGCTCGATGCTTGCATGGAAGATATTGGGCAGAAGGACAAGGATCATGACCCAGTCGCTTGATGCCAGGACAATGCCGGAGTACTTTGAGAAGAGGTTCTTTTCTAAAAACCTTAAGATAATTGCTTCTATAATTGTTTTTGTTTTCCTTATTCCATATACGGCTTCGTTATATAACGGCCTGTCAAGTCTCTTCGGCCTGGTGTTTGATCTGCCTTACTGGACAGTCATAGCGATTATGGCAGTGCTCACTGGAATATATGTGATCTTTGGCGGATACATGGCTACGGCAATAAATGACTTTATACAGGGTATTATCATGCTGATAGGTATCACAGCAGTCATACTTGCAGTGCTTAACAGCCACGGCGGTCTGCTGTCCGCCACACAGGAGCTTTCGGCAATAGAGTGTGAAGGCTGGGCAGGCGGAGCTTACACATCATTCTTAGGTCCGGATCCCCTGGCGTTGGTGTTCGTGGTAATACTGACATCGCTCGGTACCTGGGGACTGCCTCAGATGGTTGGAAAATTCTATGCGATCAAGAGCGAGAAGGACATACATAAAGGAACGATCATTTCTACCCTGTTTGCAATAATAGTAGCAGGAGGATGCTATTTCCTTGGAGGTTTCGGACGTCTGTATGCAGACCAGATCAAATACAACGAAGCTAATGGCAAGCCTTTGTTTGATACTATAGTTCCGGCTATGCTTTCAACGCTTTCACCGATAATCATTGCGATAGTTATCGTGCTGGTACTTTCGGCTTCCATGTCAACCCTGTCATCTTTGGTTCTGACATCAAGTTCCACATTGACGCTCGATGTTATCAAACCGGTGTCAAAGAAGGGTATGGATGAGAAAAAGCAGGTATTTATCATGCGGTTGTTCATCGTATTCTTTATACTGGTATCGGCCGTTATCGCGGTTGTAAAGGATTCGTTCCCGGGCATTACCTTTATAGCACAGATGATGGGTGTTTCATGGGGAGCACTTGCGGGAGCATTCCTTGCGCCTTTCCTGTATGGACTGTACTGGAAGGGGGCTACCAGGGCTTCAGTGGCGGCCTGCTATATTTGGGGCTGCGGCATCGCCATAATCCAGCTTATCGTAACGCTTGGAGGTGTTGATGTGAGTGCATGGGGACCGGTACTCGGTTATATATTCAAGTCATCCATCAATTCAGGCGTTGTTGCAATGGTCGGCGGTCTTATCGTAGTGCCTTTGGTAAGTAAGTTTACCGCAAAAGAAGATGAGAAGAAGATAGACGAGATGTTCAGCTGCTTTGATAAGAAGGTTGAAGTTCCGGTTAAGGAAGCGCTCGACTAACATGGTACACAGGTATATATGATATTAAAGGCCGGGACATTACCCGGCCTTTATTTCTGCCTTGTTTTTATACATTTCTTCATCGGCCCGTTTGACGATATCCTGGACTGTTCTGTCATTTTGGGGGTCGAACACTGCCATTCCGCAGGCTATCGAGATATAGTCAAGAGGTAGTGGCATGCTGTCGGTATAGGGGTTCATCCGTGATCTTATCTCGGCCATAAGCTCATCACGTTTTTCGTAGTCACCGCCGTCAAGCACCGCCACAAATTCATCCCCGCCGATCCTGTACACCGGACTGTGCTTGAACACATTACATATGAGCCTACATGCTCTTACAAGATATGCATCACCCGCATCGTGTCCGCGGTTGTCGTTTATAAGCTTTAAGCTGTTTACATCAAACATGGCTATCGCAAACTTAAGATTCGATTCCATATTTATCTCCGACTGCAGGCGTTTCTCCTTATCTTCATAGGCAGTCCTGTTGTTTACGTTTGTAAGGGGATCCTTGCGCATGAGTTCGATAAGACGCTTGTTCAGAAGGTCAAGGCTTAAGGAGTGGCGGAACTTATCAAGTACCAGCCCCATACGGTTCTGATAGGTCTGCAGGAAATGATTGGCGACCTTATCAAGACAATCCCTGAAAATCAGATATCCGTAAGCTTCATCAGCTTCATGTATTGGGAGAAAGACATACAGATGGTTCGGACCTTCGCCGTTGTAGCCGGGGATCAGTTCTCTTGAACGGAACTGTGCTTCTCCATATTCCTTACCGTCTTCGGTTGAATACAGGACTTCAACATAATTGCTGTAGCCGTTCTTACGGAGCTTGATGTTGCTGTCATAAATGGACAGGCCGAAGTTGGGATCGAGCAGTATATGGAAAGAGTCCCCTTCATAATCATGGTTTTCAGTGAGAAGACGGTTCACATCATCCTTGAATTCCTGATATGTCAGACAGGACAGGATGGTGGAATCTATAAGGTGGAGCTTCCTGTTAAAATAGTTGGTCATGGTCCGGTTGGAGAAATTCTCACGGCCGACCCTTCGTCTTACCTTATCGCTGTTCCTGAAGTCGTAGCAGTCGCAGCTCTCGCCTGGGATGAATTCACAGGGGATGACAACTGACTTATCCCGTGTGATACCTGAGGTGAGATCAAGCCACAGATTTCCGCATTCATGCCCCATTGGCTCAAAACACTGGTCAACCGATGCTATAGAGGGATCGAATATCTGGCTGTCGTCTATAAAATCAAATCCTGTTACGATAACATCTTCCGGAACCTTGTAACCGTTTGCATTGAGCGAAACGCAGGTTTCCATTGCCAGACCGTCATTAGCGCAGATGAAAGCATCGGGCAGCGGTCTGCCTGCCTTACAGTAGTCGGAAATATATTTATTCGCCAAAGCATTTTCCCATTTGGTATAGAATACTTCAACGAGGTCTTCGCTGTGTCCGGCTTCATCAAGATGATCCTTAACTGCCTTGAGACGGAATTCGGAATCGAAAGAATCAACTGTTCCTGCCAGAAAAATGATCTTGCGGACACCGTGTTTGTCCTGAAGGTGCCGGCACATATCCCTTGTGGCCACATAATTATCGGAACCTATATAATATGTATCGTCATGATGAGCACCCTGGATGATGATAGGTATCCCGGCCTGCTTGCCGCGGCTTATCAACTTTTCCAGTTCAGTTAAGAAGTTAAGACCGCTTCCGAAGATGATCATCCCGTCAAACTGCTTGAGATCGGGGAGTGTAAATATATTGAGTTCCCCATGCTTGACTGATGGCTTATCTACATATGTTGGATAGCATAAGAACAGGAACAGATCAGTTCCGCTGTCTTTAAGAGCCTTCTGGACGCCGGATAAGAACTGGGAAAGGATCTCACTGCACCATCCGGTTGTAAATACCGCGATCTTTTTCTTCATGTGTTATTCCTTTATTTGGCATGAGGGGTACCGCTTGCGGTGGAGTCCTTGTGCCGGTTTACTGCTTTAATAATTGACTTTACGCTGCTACATGATCAACAATAAACATCATGATTATATCATAAAGAAGTCTGTGATAAAATATAAAATCATTGATAAAATCGGTATTATTTGGTACAATCAATCACGTTCACAGCTTATGTTTGAGCGAGTGATACGCGGATATGGTGGAATTGGCAGACACGCAGGATTTAGGTTCCTGTGTCGCAAGACGTGAGGGTTCAAGTCCCTCTATCCGCATTTTTTTCTTCTTTTTTTGTTTTATTTATCTTACCTTTGAAGTATGCAGACTGGATATGCTTTGTAAAGAAGGAGATACAGGGGCCGCCTATAAGTATGGTAACGGGGGTAACGGGGCCGAGGGTTCCTCCGAGTATGGTTCCGAGTACAGCCAGACCCAGATCAAATATTATCTTGACATATTTTATTTCCTTATGAGTGATATTGCATAACCACAGCATTACGCCCGTGAAAGCATCAACGCCGATATCTATCGCAATATAAATCCCCAATCCGATATATAAGATCAACAATCCTGATACCGTTATGATGATCCTTGCAAATAAACCGGCGTCAGAAATAAGATGTTCCCACATCAGTGTTCCGAGGTTGGCGAAAGCTCCGTACATTATGATATAGATGACACTGCCGAAGCTTACATATTTACGTTCGACTAGCAGCAGGAATATGGAAAGTATCACACATACAACGTATGATGCCGTTCCTATCTGATCGGGCGAAAGATTGAGCACATTTCTTATCCCGTCATAAAACAGACCGATCGCATCCATACCAAGAGATGTATAGTTGATGAACCCGCAGCCTAATCCGCACAACATTGCCCCTGCCACGGCAAGTACGATATCTGTAATTGAAGGTAATCTGAAAGGTATTTTCATGGTTTTTCCTATGATGTTTTTATTCCATAAGCTGTTCTATATTATCTGCTTTCGTTAAGTTTATCATACAGCTTTGTCAGGTTAAGAACAAGAAGAGATTTTCTTTGCAATCCTGCTCTGTTGCTATATAATTGAGTTGATGGACAGAAGAAGGTTTGAGGAGGGATCATGAATACGGTAAGACGGGCAAACACAGGAGATATACCGGGGATACTTGAGCTTCTTATACAGGTTGATATGGTACACCATAAAGGGCGCCCGGATATATTTAAGGGTCCGGCGACGAAATACAATGCTGAAGAACTTAAGATCATAGTAAATGATGAGAGCACTCCTGTCTTTGTATGTACCGGTGAGGACGGTGCTCTCTTAGGGCATGCTTTCTGCATACATAAGCAGATAACCGGGAATTCCGTACTTACTGATATAAGGACTCTTTATATAGATGACATCTGCGTTGATGAAAAATCCCGCGGACAGGGCGTTGGTAAGGCTCTCTATGATCACGTGATCGGATATGCCAGATCACTTGATTTTTATAATGTCACGTTAAATGTATGGTCCTGCAATCCGGGCGCGATGAAGTTCTATGAGGCCATGGGCTTGAACCCCCAAAAGATAGGAATGGAGATGATCTTATAGTTTATACCGTAATGTCGGTTTCAGTTGCGGCTTTATGGGATTTGATATAAACTGTTTATATAAATAATCTACGGAAGGCAGAAGATAATTGGCGTACAATACTGAACGCAGGATATTGATAACTAATGACGACGGTATAGATTCCGGCGGCATTGCAAGACTCGCTAAGGCAGCGAAGGATTTCGGAGAGGTGTGGGTGGTTGCCCCACAGCACCAGAGGAGCGCGGCTTCGCATTGTATTACCTTAAGAGAACCCATAGATGTATATCCGCATGATTTTGCGGTTGAGGGTGTCCATGCTTATTCATGCAGCGGAACGCCTGCTGACTGTGTAAGAGTCGGCGGGTTAAGTGTTATGCCTGTAAGGCCGGATGTTGTGCTTTCGGGGATCAACTTTGGCTATAACGTTGCAACTGATATACAGTATTCGGCGACGGCAGGGGCTGCTTTTGAAGCGGTATTTCAGGGATATGCTGCTATCGCCCTGTCAGAGCATATGAACGGCTGCCATGAGGTTACGGATGCATACATTAAGGATATATTGGATGAATATATCGATGTAAGGCTTGGTTTCGGGCAGATAATCAATGTTAATTTTCCGGGCTGTAAATTATCGGAGTTTAAAGGTATCCTTAAAGACAGGAGGACGTCGCACGACTCACTTTTCCATGATCATTATAACGTTATCGAGAAGCTGCAGGGAGGCGGTTTAAGATACATGATCGAGGGTGTACATAATGAGAAGTCAGAGGAAGGAACCGATTTTCGCGCTGTGTTTGAGAATCATATTTCGATAGGCGTTGTAAACAATGTCGGATAGAATGCAGGAGAAGAGGCTGATGACAAGGAAACGAAGGATAGCTGTTCTTGGCGGTGAAG
>JAFXVI010000074.1 GCA_017524595.1 Lachnospiraceae bacterium
GGGTTAGCAACGGTATAAAAATGGGTTAGCAGTGGCAGGCATCGTCCATTCTCCTTTCATTTATGCGGGTTGACAGTTCCAAAAATAATTTTGCTTCCCCTCTCACGCCGTTCAAATTTGTTCGATTCCGCTACGAGCTGCGATAAGAAACCCCGTAAACATCACGTTTGCGGGGTATTTTTATACACAGTGCAGCGGTTAGTAAGTGGTTAGTGCCACGTTTTAAGTTGTGAAACCCACATAAATACGGACTAAACACCAAAATCAACTATCTTTTCTATTGCCTCTTTTTGTGCTGATTTCGTCCGTACTTTTCTGATGTATGCCTTTGCGGTATCACGATCAGCCCATCCAAAGGTGCTCATCATCGTCACATCGTCCATGCCGTTTTTGGCAGCTTCCGTTGCAAACCAAGACCTGACTTTGTGAGTTGACAGATACTCTATACCGAGTGATCTGCATGCATCCTTACCCATAAGCTCGGGACATCCTATCATGATCATGCAGATGCAGGGAGCCTGAAAGCCGCTATAAACAAGATAAGATCACATGATGTATATCAGCTAAAAACCGCGAAAAGACATGGATTCAATATGAAAAAGGAGGCTATCATTATGAAGAAATTCTTTTTACACTTAGAGGAAATGCTTGAGGCTTATTACAAGACTTTTGCTTAATCGTTAATACATTTTTCCACTTTAAACGAGGAGTCCGCATAATCATTGCGGGCTCCTTTATTACTTTCACGTCTGACTTGCACATATGTGATAGAATCATTCTTAGAAAAATATTACCTACACATATCGTATTCATGGTGTTTTATGTTAGAGTGGTTAGAAGTACAGAAAGAAAAACTAAAGAATGAGTCCCCAAGAAAACGGTTTATAAGAGTAATAATAGTATTATTGCTCCTCATTGTCTGGTATGAAATACCTGTTACAGAGCATATTAAGCTCAAGGAAGATAAGATTTCCTCACCATTTCGCCTTGCCTTGGTAACTGACCTGCATTCATGCTCCTACAGCAAGGATCAGGCCTATCTGGTAAAGATGATCGATGACGAAAAACCAGACGCTGTATTGCTTTCCGGTGATATATTCGATGACAGATTGAGCGATGATAATACTAAAGCCTTCATAATGGCTATCGCTGGCAAATATAAATGCTATTATGTTACAGGCAACCACGAATTCTGGAGCGGCCGCGTTGAAGAAATGAAAGGATGGCTCAAGGATAATGGCGTGACTGTTCTCGATGGTAAATGCGTAAGTGAAGAGATAAACGGAAATGTCATTGATTTCTGCGGTATCGATGATCCTACGGATATGACTGATACCAAATGGATCGAGCAGCTCAATCAGGCATATTCTGCTTCCTCCCCGGAACATTACAGAATACTGCTGTCTCATAGACCGGAGAGATACGAAAAATACGAAAACTATTATTTTGATCTTGTGGTTTCCGGACATGCACATGGCGGACAGTGGAGGATCCCCTTTGTGAATATTGGCTTAGTAGCACCTGATCAAAACCTGTTCCCTAAGTATATAAGCGGATTATATGAACTTAATAACGGGGTAAAGATGATCGTTAGCAGAGGCCTTGCCCGCGAAAGTACACCAGCCCCCAGGTTTTTTAACCATCCGGAACTTGTTATCATTGATATCGAATAATCTTTTGAAAGGACTGTAATTATGCAACTTGAACCTGAGCAGATAAGGATTTCCCCTATGCCAAAGACTTGGATCTTAGACCTTGACGGAACTTTAGTGCTCCATGACGGGCCATATATACTCGGGAGGGACGAATTCCTTCCGGGAGCACGTGAGTTCCTGGATTCCATACCGCGCAGGGATATGATCATCTTCCTTACCGCAAGAAGCGATTATGAAAAGGCCCACACTATGCAGTTTCTTAAGGAAAATAACGTAAGATACGATCACATAATCTTCAACGCCGGCGAAGGTGAGCGTATAATGATCAACGATATGAAACCTGATGGACTCGTGACAGCATATGCCGTTAATACTAAGCGGGATCGTTTCTGTCAGACTGAATTCATCACGGATAATACCATGGGAACAAGATTTGATTGAAAAAATCTGATTAAATATGCGCAACTAAAAACCCCGGGGCCAAAAATGTCTTAGTCCCGGAGCCTTTAATAGGTTGTTAATGTGATTTTCATAGCGCCTCCTTGCTATTTGAGATATATCTCTTTGTTAATATATATATCGGCTTAATATATCATTTCTATAATATCTTTTTCACATATGATATACTTGTTTCACATTATTTTTCAAAGGATCATCATGAATAAAATTATTAGAAAATGGATACGCTTCTACGGTCAGGTACAGGGTGTGGGATTCAGATACCGTGCCAAGATAGCGGCATCGTCCCTTGGAGTGACCGGCTGGGTGCATAATGAATACGATGGCTCCGTAAGCATGGAGATACAAGGTACTGAGGCGCAGATAGATGAGGTCATACTGTCTGTGGAACGCGGGACATATGTTAGGATTACGAATATGGATGTAAAAACGATCCCGGTTATAGACAATGAAAGGGGCTTTAGAACGAGGTAAAATATGCATAAACTAAAACAAATTGCGCTGCTGTCCTTAATCTTAGTATTAGGGATGACTGGGTGCACTAAGAAAGAAAACACAGAAATAATAGGCGGTGCCGATGAACCGACAACAATCGTGCTTGAACCTGAGATAAGCAAAGATGAACCTAAAGAAACGGTGAACGATATCATAACAGATGATCAGGCTATCGCTGCCATCAAGAATTACTGCCATATAAACAACCCGGATCTGGTGGATATCGAAAAGGCGGGCGAATATCCTGTATATTGGGAAATTGCCTCAAGTGACGACAAACAAATCGTTGTCCTATATAGGTCATACACCGGGGCACTGGTAAGATATTATATAGATCCCTCATCAGGAGACACCTATGTTACAGAGTTTGTTTCAGGGATTACTCCGGAAGAAGAGCGTACTGACGAAAGCTTTAATGTAAAGGATTATATCTCCGAAAATGAACCGTCTGCTGAAAATGTCTCTTCAGTACCGGGAACATGGGCAACGGCATCCATGGGTTATGAGTATAATGGAGATGTACTTCCTGAATACCATGTACAGTTCACTGATTCCGAAGTCGTTTATGGCCATATGTTAGATGGGAAATTTGTCACAGATCATACTGCAAAGATCATTCACCTTGAAAAGACTGCATCCAGCGGATACAGAATACAGGTCGAATCATCTGGTGGTGGCCATTATACTTATCAGACTTCTGAAGAAGACGATAACGTTTTGGAATTCTACGAAACATGGGATAAGGATGATTTCCACAGCATGTATAGGGGCGGGGCCTCATTATGGAAGATCGACTAAAAACCAAGAGGACAGGTCGCCAATGTACTTAATACTTGTTTTATCTAGCAATAGTTTTCTTGTGTTTTTTCTGTAATCTCTTTTATAAAAATACGATGGACATATAAAAGATATAATACCATTATTGTTGAGAAACGGAATATCATTAAACAGTATTCTTTTTGTTTCTTATTTTACTGTTTGTGATAAAATAAATTAGGGTGAAAACATATTCATTACAGGAAAAGAACAATGAAGAGTGAAAACAAAGAGAAATTCAAAGAGCGCATGGAGCAGATAAAGGCCGACAGAAAGGAAAGGCTCAAAACCTACCGGAAATGGATGATGCACAGCATCTTCGGAAACCTCGGCTTCAAAAACCTCGATAACAAGATGCGCCGGGCTTATATAGTAAGGGATGTCCTCATTGCCCTGATGGCAGTATGCAGCATCGGCATTTACTGGCTGTGTTTCCTTGATGCCAATGTGCCGGAAGCGGTGTCTGTGTTCCTCTTTATTTTCTATCTTATACCGATAGCCTTTGTGTCCATCGTTTACGGCTGGTACGGAGGAATCCTCTGTTTTACGCCCTTCTTCGTGGTGGCTGTGATCCTCTCACCGGGGAATGCCTATTTCCTCTTCTTCCACCTGGTCGCCATATATGTGTACAGCTATATCAAGGCCAAGGGACTTTGTTCAAGCCTTATCCGCACCCTTGTCACAGGGCTTGTTTCGGGGCTTTTCATTTCGGGAGTCTATTACCTTATATTTGTCCTTATCGCAGGAGAGTCGTTCTCTGCGGTTAACATAACTTCCATGCTCGCACATTTGTCCAACATAGTTCCACAGTCCGTTCTCATCTGTCTCTTTATCCACTGGTTCAGCTCCGAAAAAAGGAAGGACTTCCGCAGCCGCATAGGCTATGCAGAGACATCGCCAATGTCTGTAATGCGGGAGGATGGAACCTCATTAAAGAAAGGATACCGCGGCTTATCCGGCAAGATATTCGCCATCCTTCTTATCGAGGCAGTGTTTATGGGTGTTGCCGCAGCCTTTTTCGCAAACAGTCTGGTCCCCAAGATGATGGAAAGATACCGCCAGGAGCATGCTGCAGCAGTCATCGGATCCACGCAGGATGACACTGCATCCGAAAAACCGTCCACCAAGCCTTCAAGGAAACCCGATTCCGTATATGGCGACCTGTCACAGATGGTCGGCTTCAATGATGCATTCGATGCGGCAAGGGAACATGCGATACATGACCGGTTTGCCTTCGACGATCAGGGGATCGCCTTTGACTTAAAGCTCATCATGCTCCTTCTGTGCATCATCCACCCGATCGTCCTTGTGGCCAATTATGTCGGACAGATGCTGATAGTAAAGCCCATAGTCAGCATCACCGGGATCATGGATAAATTCGATGACGAGGAAGAACAGCGCCTCCTGGTCGAAAAGGAGCTGTCAGAACTTACCATAAACAGCGAGGATGAGATAGAGTCACTCTATAAGGTCATCTACAGGATGTCGAGTGAGCTGAACAGCTACATCGAAGATATGAAGCGCGAACAGCAGCTTAAGGAAGACCTGCGTGTAGCCAAGGCCTCATCTGAGGCAAAGTCAACCTTCTTGTCCAACGTATCCCACGAGATAAGGACTCCTATCAATGCGGTCCTTGGCATGGATGAGATGATCCTTCGCGAAAGCAGCGATAAGGAGATACTTAAATACGCAGCCGATATCAAGAATTCCGGGAAAACTCTCTTAAGCCTTATAAACGACCTGCTTGATTTTTCCAAGATCGAAGCAGGCAAAATGGAGATAATCCCGGTTGAATATGAATTAAGCTCGACGATAAACGACCTTATCAACATGGTCCGCGCAAAGGCCGAAGACAAGGGGCTTAAGCTTAACATAGATGTTGATCCGTCCATGCCCCATGTACTTTTCGGCGATGAGATCCGCATCAAACAGTGTATACTCAATATCCTCAACAATGCCGTCAAATATACACAGAAGGGGTCGGTCACCATGACCGTATCTTATAAGAAGCTCGGGGACAATAAGGAAGGAATCCTGTCGGGTAACAATGTCCGGGATAAGGAAGATCAGGCAGGCAGTGATGAAATTGCTCTCTGCATCAGGGTGAAAGATACCGGTATCGGCATCAAGGAGGAAGACCTTAAGAAGCTCTACTCCCCCTTCGAGCGTATCGAGGAAGAACGGAACAGGAATATCGAGGGGTCCGGCCTTGGCATGAGCATAGTCAAGCACCTCCTTGATATGATGGGATCAAGCTTAAGCGTCACCAGCGTCTACGGTGAGGGGTCTGACTTTTCCTTCGAAGTAAACCAGAAGGTCATAAACTGGGAGCCCATAGGCGACTTTAACGAAACCTATATAAGATCACTCGAAAGCATCGAACGCTACCGGGTAAGCTTTATCGCACCTGATGCCCATATCCTGGTAGTGGACGATACACCTATAAACCTCACGGTCATTAAGTCGCTCCTTAAAGACACGAAGGTCAATATCGATACCGCAGCAAGCGGGCCCGAGTGCCTCGATAAGGTAAGGACCGCAAGCTACGATATCATCTTTATGGACCAGCGTATGCCCGAGATGGACGGAACCGAGACCCTGCATGCCATGAAGACCCTGACAAGGGATGAAAACCGCAGTTACGATGCACCGGTCATCATCCTCACCGCCAATGTGGTCGCGGGGGCAAAGGAACAGTTCATAAGTGAAGGCTTCAACGATTACCTGAGTAAACCCGTGGATGCACTGAAGCTTGAGCACATGATCGCCGAATACCTGCCATCCGGCAAAGTCATGGAGCCCCCGGAAGAAACGGAGGAAGATTCGAATGAAAGCGCAGGCGGGGACAGCAGCGATGGCAGTGCCTTCATGAATGATTATTCCGCAATAAAGGGAATAGATATCGATGCGGCATTGAAGAACTGCTTAAATGCGGATATACTTAAGAATACAGTCCATGATTTTTATGCATATTTCGAAACCGGCTCCGGGAAGATCAAAGATACCTGGAAGGCCGGAAATATCAAGGACTACACGGTTGCAGTGCATGCACTTAAGAGCTCATCAAGGCTTATTGGAGCCATGGATCTTAGTAAGATGGCCGCAGGGCTTGAAGAAAGCGGGGACGCGGAAGATATCACTGCAATAAACGAAGGCACTTCCGCCCTTTTGGAAAAATACACCTACTATTTTGACAGCCTGGCTGCCATATTTAGAGAGACTAAAGAGGCTGATGATGACCGCGAGATGATCGATCCTTCTGCCCTGTCGGAAGCTTACGGGGCGATAAAGGAGGCTGTGGCTGCCTTTGACTTTAATACGGCGGATGAACTTGTGGGTATGCTTAAGGAATACCGGATGCCGCCGGAAGAAGAGGCCCGCTACGAGCGGATATGCGGCATGATCACAAGGCTTGAGAGAGATACGATCTTGGAGGAACTTAACAATGGATAAAAAGGTACTGATAATCGGACAGGCGGGATTTATGATGAACGCCATAGTAAACGGAATCAAAAAGGCTGAATACGAAGTTGAAAAGACAGAGGCCAAGATAGATGTACTTGATAAAACAGAAGCGCTTCCAAGGCTTGTCATCCTCTACCTTGATTCCGACAATGCTTCCGACAGCCGCTTCTTAACATATCTTAAGGACCTTGTGCTTGAAAAGGAAATATGCCTCTTCCTTGTCGGCGAACCCGAAGAAGTTGGAGAAGTCAGGAGTATAGTTCCCGAAGAAGCGATCCACAAGGTAATGCTGCGGCCCCTTAATGTTAATGACCTTGTTTCCGAACTCGATGAGGCCATAAAGCTCGGGACTGAGGCTGAGGCCAGGAAGAAGATACTCATTGTGGATGATGACCCCACCATGCTTCGTATGATAAAGTCACTCCTTGGCGAAAAGTACCTTGTATATGTAGCGGGCTCGGGGATGAATGCCATCACCTTCCTTGCGACCAACAAGATTGACCTTATACTCCTTGACTACGAGATGCCCGTTATCTCGGGTGCCAAGGTGCTTGAGATGATAAGGTCGGAGGTATCCACCCAGGATATCCCGGTCATGTTCTTAACCGCGAAGAACGATAAAGAGAGCGTTATGCAGGTGTTGGCGCTTAAGCCAGAGAAATACCTCTTAAAGACCATGCCGCCCGAAGAATGGATGCAGAATATAGATGAGTTTTTCAGTCGCTGACTGCACATTTTGAACATTCAAAAAGGGGCTGTCGCTTTAGGTGATTAATTCATCTGGGCGATGGCCCTTTTTTATGTGATGATAACTATGTTTTTATACTTGAAGGACTGGTATTTTTCCATATCTTTCAAAAACGGGATAAGTGTAAGCGTGTCGGTCGGATTTGGGTATATACCGACCCATGTCACGTATTCCGAATCCACGCCATGCTGAAGGTTATAAGCCGGTTTGAGCTGCCCGTTAAGCATTGCATCTTCCTTCATCCTCATAATATGTATAAGTATATGTATCGTCAGTATATTATGAATAGTTCAAGACGACCGGATATCGATGTTTTAATATCAAAGATGAATAACTCGGCAAAAAGTATTCATAAAAGTGTGGTTGAGCAAAATAAATCTGCTAACTTATTTGGTTGAGCAGCGGTTGAGCAGGGACACATGTATAGTTGAGCAGAGTTAGGTGTTTCCCGTTTCTCCTTTCTTTATGCGGGTTTACGGGTTATAAATCTTCAGGGGGTCACCCTCTTACGGTATCGAAAATACTTCGATTCCGCTACGAGCTGCTTTTTGAAAAACACCGCAAACCTGCATAAATGCGAAGGTTTGCGGTGTTTTTGTTGCAAAAATTCACAGCGTTTCGATACCTTACAAACCGCTTAAAACCGGTAGGATATGGGATGAATTAAGGGATGTGATATTGTTTTTCTCGTATGTGATTTTATAGTATAATATATGTATCCGAGATAAAAATATAAAGGACAGAAAGCAATGGGATACTGCACATGGACAGGTATGAATGAATAAGGAGATATTACTATGTTTGACTGGCTTGAATTTGACAAGAGCATAAAAAAGGGCTTTGAAGAGCAGGCAGCGCAATTGAACAGCTATTTATCAAAGAGGATTGAAAAGAATGCTCATATCAGAGATCTTCCGATATTTGAAGAACCCGGTAAGGAGACGATAGACCGCATTTTGTCCATGGACATTCCTGCAAAGGGCAGGGATCCCGTGGAAGTGGGTAATGAACTCGTCAATGATGTATTTGAGCAGGCGATGCTGACGCAGCACCCCAGGTTCTTTTCCTTCGTTGCTTCGGCAGTTTCCCCGTATTCTCTGGCAGGAAGTATACTCACAGACGTGTACAATCTCCACGTCGGCGGATGGGAGCAGGCTCCGGGCGCAGGTGCGATCGAGGAAAACCTGGTGAAATGGATGGGTAGATTGGCAGGATATCCTGAGACCAACATCGGAGGAGTTTTCCTGTCAGGCGCTTCGATGGCCAATATGAGCGCGATGGTTACTGCAAGGGATTCGCGGCTGGCTCCGGAAGATTTTGCAAAAGGCGTTGCCTACCTCTCCGATCAGGCGCACAGCTCCAATCAAAAAGGGCTCAGAATCATCGGATTCCGCCAGGATCAGATAGTAAAGATCCCGACAGATGACGATTTCAGGATGCGCGCCGACCTCCTGGAGGAGGCAATCTGTCGTGACCGGCAGAACGGTAAAATCCCCTTCGCTATCATTGGGAGTCTCGGCAGCACCAATACCGGCAGTATCGATCCGCTTACGGAGCTGGGACAGATCGCGCAGAAATACGGCCTCTGGTTCCACATCGACGGAGCCTTCGGCGCTTCTATTCTGATTTCGCCTATCTATAGCAATCTTGCGAAGGGAATAGAGCTGTCCGACTCATTCTCCTGGGATACCCACAAATGGCTGATGCAGATCTACAGCTGCAGCACGCTGATCGTGAAGGACAGGAAGAACCTTCTCAATTCGTTTGCGGAACATCCGGAATACCTGGCGGATGTCAGATCCAGCGAGCATAACGACAGCTGGGATCTCGGTCCCGAAATGTCTCGTCCCGCCAGAGCCATCAAGCTCTGGTATACCCTGCAGGCGACGGGAACGGATCTGCTAGCGGAGCTGATCGAGTACTCGTTCTTCAATGCCAATCTTGTTAAAAAAGAACTGAGCAAGCGGCCGAATTGGGAGATTGTGTCCAATCCGAGCTGTGGTACAGTCAACTTCCGTTATGCTCCTGCGGGCTTGTCAGACGAAGCCCTTGACGAGCTGACCGGCAGGATATCAAAGGAGATCATCAACAGAGGTTTTGCTTTTATCGTGACTACAACGCTGAAGGGAAAAAGAACTCTAAGGATGTGCACCATAAATGCAAATACAACAGAGAAAGATATTCTTCAGACAATTTCCCAGCTGGATGAAATTGCCAAATATGAAACGGCGAATCTTTAATAACTAATAAGATGGGGTGAAAGCAACCGGTAGTATCAGGTTTTGAAAATGTATCTGAGAAAGAGGTCATGATCCTCTCTTTTATTGGAAATTATTCGTGGATTTTGATGCTATATGGGAAAAACAAAATGGCCCCTTGGTGTTCCAGTATAGAAAACTAAAAGATCAGGCAAAAGACAACAGCACTAAGCAAATGCTTAACTATCATGAAAAATTCCAGCAAGAAATCCGAAAGGCAAGAGATGGACAAGGTAAATATCGAGAAGAATTGCTAGAACAATGTAGATTTTGCCCATTTACAATGATTGCGGATGAACGTCTTCTTATTGCAAGCCATATAAAGCCATGGGCGGCATCAAACGATAAAGAAAAAGTCGATCCTTTCAATGGCTATATACTGTCTCCATTGTATGATAAACTGTTTGACAGGGGTTTTATTACTTTTACTGAAAATCGACATGTTATACTGTCAGAATTTATTTCACCATTTACATGGAAACAAATAAATCTAAAAAATGATACTTTTATAAAAGCTTTACCTATGGATGATAAACGAGTTGCTTATTTAAAATTTCATCATGAAAGTGTTTTTAAATGCCTTTACATATCCAAAACCATAATCCTCAGGAACAAATGTGCCGCCTGCTGTTGTTACATAATACAATTTTTCTGCCATGCACTTCGATATCGGTGTTCCTTCAGGGCTGTATTCAAAGGTACACTCGTTAAACACTCACAAAATCTGCTGTCAGACTGGAAACTACTAAAACACATTTTTTAAATGCGGCCTGTGGAATTCAGTCTCGCACACTGAGGTTCCAAAGGCTTGTTTGCCATGCCATCAAGTTGAGAATTTTCGTGGGAAGTTAAGTATATTATACCAACTTCGCTCAAATATGGCCTTACAAATATTAAAAATAAGCTATCTTACATCATCATCGCTTATAACAGCACCATAGTAAACATGAAGGAGAAACCCCTTAACCACAGCACACACATAGGAAGTCCCCGGTGTATCAAGCTTAAAGAGCTTCTCCTTCTCCATATATCTTATTCCCATTTTTTCCTCCTTCTAAAATGAAACAGGGGGACGGTTCCCCGGTTCACATACAGCTTACTCCATAACCGGCATCACTGATTTCCTCTCGATAAGTGTACCCGACACAAGCACGCGGCCTACCGAATAACCCGGATCCGCAAGCTTTTCAAGCATTATCCTTATGGCGGCTCTTGCCAGAAGGTCAGTGTCAACACCGTATGTTGTGATCTTGGGTGAACTCATCTCGGCATAGATAAAATTATCAAATGCCACTACCGAAACATCCTCCGGGACACGCAGTCCGTCCTTCTGAAGCCTCTTTACAAGGTCAAATGCCGTAGCATCGGAATTACACACAAAGGCCGTCGGCATATCTTCCGGCAAGTCGAACCTGATCCTCTCGCCTTCGTCATCCCTGTCTTCAATACGCCATTCATCCTTTATTTCAAGTCCGGACTTAAGCATCGCACGGTAATACCCTATGTATCGATCCATTATGCTGCTGGTGCTTCTTATACTCCCGACAAAGGCTATTCTTTTGTGTCCTTTGTTAATAAGATAATTGGTCAGGATATCCGACCCGAATACGCTGTCGCTTATAACAGCATCCTCAAATATATTCTCATCATAGAAGTCCATAAAGAGCAGCGGGATACCACTCTCCTTCAGTATCTGAAGGTAGTCCTTCGACATCTGTCCCAGTACTATGGCACCTTCCACCTGTCCGGAACTTAAAAGTGCAGGGAGCTGCCCTTCCTTTTCCATCTCACGCCTGATAATCTCAAGCATGCCCATCTGCTTTTGTTCGGACAGCATCATCATGGTCTTTTCATAAAGCCGGCTGTAATATGCATCCTTGGCTATAAAGCGCTCACTTACAAAGATACCGATATTATGCCTCTCCCCGGAATTCTCCTTCTTGCTTCCGGTATACCGGTACCCCATTTCCTCCGCCTTTTTTATGATCATCTCGCGGACAGCTTCGGAAACGCCCTCCTTACCTGTAAGTGCCTTGGACACGGATACCGTGCTGACTCCCAGTTCCCGTGCAACATCCCCCATGGTAACGCTTTTTCTTATCATCCTGCACTCTCCTCGATATTATTATTTGACGTCCTCCGCTAACTTGCGGGTAATTTCCTTAACGGGTATATATTAACACTAATTAATTACTTCATCTATATAATTTAGGTAATTTACTTATATTATCTGTGGATGAACTTTTACTTAATTTATCCCTTTCCATGTATGGCGTAACTGCTTGAATACATTCTTCTTAAGTTTCCCACACTGTTATACTTCTCTCCTATGATGAATTCCTTGGACCATGTCATAAAATATGCCCAGGGCACGTGTGATTTTGCCAGCATATCAATATCCGGCAGATATCCCACCTCAGCCAGTGCCGCCACCTTCTTATCCGACGTATTCCTGACAAGCTCTTCGTATTCTTTGGCGTAATCGGTTGCCCTGTACTCCTCCGGATATACATCCACGGAAATAACATCCACATATTCATCTCCCGGGTAACCCTCGGAAAGCCTGCTGTTCCACACCCAGAGAAGGTTGTCAAGATGATGCTTACCTGTGTAACGCTCAAACATAAGCTTATACAGCTCCCTTGCCGTTTCGGGGCCCTTAGCTCCCCACCAGAACCAGTCACCGTCAGACTCGTGGAAGGGCCTCCGCAGCACCGGAATGTCATTATCGCAAAAGGGCTTAAGCAGTCCGGCGATCACATCCATGTCATGGTAGAAGGCTTCCCTCTCGGGGGTTCCCTCTGTAAGAACCCTGTCAGCGTCAAAATCGGTATTGGCCGCATAGAAGCTCTTATCCCTGCCACCCATGGGAGAAAACCAGTGGAAGGAGAACGTAAGTATCCCATCTGTTGACCCTGCCCACTCAAGTGCGGTATCGAGAGTTCCGCGGTTATCGTATATCTCCTTAAGGCATTCATATGATGCATCATCATAATTTATGTTTGGTGAATATGCTAAAAGTTCAAATCCTCTCAGTTTCGGAAGCTTCCCTGTCTTCTCATGAATATAGGTGACCTCTTCCATCTGATTGGTCTGCGTATGTTGTCCTGTTATTATCGACTTCCCTGCCGTTTCGCTCAAATAATCAAGCAGCTTCATCGCATTCTTCGTTGCATTTTTGTTAACAGGCTTCTGACTCATTCTGTCCTCCTCATCAGGGTTATCTCCGCCGGAAGTCATTATAACTTCCCTACCAAATTGATCAGATAAAAATCACTCGCGCACTCCCCAGCTTCCTCGATAGTCACTGTCAGTGTATGACTCTTCTCATCATTAATTAAATCTTCTGTATATCCGTCATTGCCCCCGGCTGCATCGTCCCTTTCACCTGTGTTTGATTCACATTCGTCTGCACAGGTGTATTCTTCGGGAAAGCTGCCGTTCTTACATATTCTGCCATGATACATAAGCGTAGCCATATAAGCCTTGTCGCCCCAGTCCTCGTCAAAATTGGCATCCAGCCTTATACGGTTTTCTTCATCGCCGTCTATGACCGCATACGCAACCGGTGCCGGTTTATTGACCGATTTACGGTACATTAATGCCAGTTCGCTTCCGCTGAATTCAAAAGTTATGGAATCGCCTTCCTTCGAAGCGTGCCAACCGTTCTTAAACACATCCCTGACCTCACTTGACAGCACGGGATCATCACCGGGTTTTTTACTGTCTTCCACATCAAAACCTGTATTTATCCTAAAGGGTTCCATTGCGGGAACATCGTCTTCTGTAAACCCGTTAAGCACAGGGGTTGAGTTTAGCCTGTTATATCTATTTACATCCTCATACCTGTCGGGAGTCATGGCAGGCGGCAGCTGCTGTCCTTCATTTGTTATTCCGGTATCATGACAGTGACCTGCTCCTTCTGCCTTAAGGTCATTAAGGTAATCCGTGATATGGCCTGCAACTATTCCGTGTCCAAGATCGTTCGGATGGAGCATGTCACCTGTTATGTCATTTATGCTTATCTTCTGTCCATCCGGCAAAATCATGCTTCCGTCCGGGGCATCCATGAATTTATCATAGATACATTCCTTCATGCTTATGCAGGGGATCCCGTAATGCCTTCCTATTTCCGAATGGACCTCCTCGAAGTTCCTTCCGTTATCGTACTTAACCGAATTAACTATGAGAATGGCCGGTGCATTGCCGGACCCGTTCTTATGCGAGAGGATCCTCCGTATAAGACCTTCATAGGTTTCCCTGAACAGATCGCTTCTGTCCGCAAAGATTTCATCATTATCATTAACACTGTATTCAACGATAACAAAATCCGGATCATACTTAAGCAGATCATCCGATACTCTGGCGACACCGAATTGCGATGTGGTAGCGCCGATGCCTGCATTGACATACCTGACTTTCGTTTCAGGGAAGCTGTCCTTCCACCATTTAAATACCCTTGCTGCATAGCATAGGGCCTCATCGCTCACTACCGCGCCCTGGGTGATCGAACCGCCTATGAATCCGATGGTGATCTGCTCACCCTCTGCGGCCCGTTTCATTACGTTTATTATGCTGGCAGGGTTTCCTGTGTTTTTCATGTATCTGAACCTCGCTTATTAGTCTGCATCTATATTCAGAGCAGGCTCAAAATATAGATACACATCCGTCCGTTGTGATAAGGACACTTCCATGGCTCGACGATATCCCTTGAAGGATCCGGATTCCCGTCCTTGTCAACCTGAGAATACCACTCAGAGCCCGCCCTTTTATCTATCATCTTATCCTTGATATATCCCCATATATCCTCTGCAGCTCTTTCGTATTTTAATGCGCCTTCTTCATCGCCTGCCGCCCTGCACTTTGAGGCTGCATTCATGAATCCGAGCACTCCCTCCGCCTGGACCCACCATACACGGGTTTCATCATCCACACCCTTCTCACACTCATTCAGGATTGAATGATCTACGTAAGCTCTTTCGTATATATGCCTGGCAAGTGTGTCATTTATCGGACGTATTTTCTCCTTGTACAAAGGATCATCCAGTATATCCAGCCCTCTGTCCACAAGCCATGAGGCCTCTATATCATGTCCATATGAATGAAGATCTATGAGTGAATAATAGTTCTTGTCAAAGAAAACTTCCTGTCGCTTAAGTGCCGGGTTATATATCTTATCTGCGATGATATCCAGGATAAAACGGATATCCTTTTCTACCGCTTTCATCTCTGTGATCAGGTCAAAGCCATACATCTTATTCCCGACCGATTCTTCACAGGTTTCCGTCACGTCGGATGATGCCGGATCCGGCAACCCGGACAGCACCTTTTTTATCGCCCGCAGATATTCGGTATATGCCTCATATACATGGAGCAGGGTGTTCATGGTCCTGTATGCCTCCACCCCGTTCTCAGACAGCTTCTCATTTCCGGCCGGTTTAAAGTCGGCACTGAAGGCCTCAAGATAGCCATCCCTGTCGCGGCATTTTGTCTCCATGACACTTCTAAGTTCATGCGCCAGGCATAGTGCTTCCTTATCTTTCGATGCATCAAAATATGATGAAAGCGCATATATGGCAAATGCCTGATTGTAGGTGTGTTTCGTATCATCGGCAGGCTCTCCGTCGTACTCGACCGACCAGTAAACACCGCCGTTTTCCTTATCAAGAAAGGCTTTCTTGAGAAAATCATACGCCTGCAGGCATGCCTTCTCTATCTCTGTGCTGCTGCCTGATCTTTCTCCTGTCTTTCTTTCAAGCAGGATAAGGTTTGAGAAGAACCACAATATACGGCTGTTAAGAATACATCCCTTAACCGCCTTCTTGTCAAGCTTCAGATCATAGGTCAAAAGGCCGTAGAATCCACCGTATTCCCTGTCGATAAGTCCCAGCCAAAAAGGCGCAATATCCCCCTTAAGATGAGACAGCATCTCATCCTTCATCTTATTTTTCATTATGTTTTTCCTCCCTACTTTACGCTGTTGTTATATACTGCCCGCGCGATCGATATATACGTTTCACTGTAGGGGATCAGCATTGCCTGGAAGGCATGGTAAAGGTCTGATTTTCCGGGCCATACAGTGCCTTTTAGGTGATTATGCTCATCAAGCTGATGGAACCATGAACCCGTCTTATGATCGAGTACGGTTGCATCAAGATATTCCATGAATTCGGCATAATCATCGGCGTATTTCTTATCACCCGTGATACGGTAAAGAACTGCAGATGTATTTATTGCTTCAGCCAGTGTCCAGTGCATCCTGTCACGGACGACCGGCTTACCGGTCCAATCTGTCGTATATACAATACCGGGAGCCCCGTCGGCATTCCACGCATCTGACACAGCTCTGTCATAGAGCCTGCTGGCATGTGTGTAATAATCCTGCCTGTCGGCCTCGGATATGCTATCCGATGATCCGGCCCACTGGTTTATAAGCCTTGCCCACTCTATCCCATGACCGGGCGTTGCGCCGTACGGCTTAAAGGGGTCATCGGGCCTGTCTTTATTAAGTTCAAGGTCAGGCTTCCAGTCAGAGGTAAAGTGTTCCGGGATCCTGTAGTCATTTTCCCTTGCCCATTCTATGACATGGTCTATTATCCTCCCGGCACGTATCCTGTATTTATCACCGGCTCCCTTCCTGCTCTCATCAAGAGTATCCGCTGCAGCAAGGAAAGCCTCAACCGTGTGCATGTTGGCGTTAACACCTCTGTATGGATCAAGCTCGGTAAATTCCGTGTTCCAGGTATCGCAGGAGAGTCCTTCCTCCTCATCCCAGAATTTATCATCATAGAGGCGGAGGGCATCCTCAAGCAGCTCACCGGCCCCGTCTATGCCTGCGAGCAGGGCACTCGTGGCCGCAAGTATGACAAAGGCATGAGCATAGCACTGCTTATCAGGAACTATCTCATTATCCGGTGAAAGACCTGCGTACCAGCCGCCGTTCTTCTTATCCTTAAGTTCACCAAGCAGTCCGCGTACAGCCGCCGCTGCAAGCTCCTTGCTGCCCTTATCGCCCATCATGGAGCCGATCGAGTAGACATGTGCCATACGACAGGTTATCCAGGTCTCCCTGTTCCTGTCGGTCCATGGCGTCCCGTCATCGCCAAGGTAGTAGCTTGCTCCTCCGGGCGAGGGGAACTTCCTTCCGAAATCAAGCAGGGCCTGAGCATTTTTCTTAAGGAAATCCTTATTTTCCTGTGTATTTATTATGTACTTTTTATCCATGTTGTATTCCCCAAAATGAAACAGGGGGACGGTTCCTCGTTTCACCTGATATCATAAACGCTCCGTACGGACAGTCCGATGGGTTCTCCCTTAATGATCTTAACCCTTCTCTCACCGCCGTTTATGTCAAAGAAGTTATCCGACAGGATAAGGTCATCATTCTCGTTTCTTATCTCCACGCTCTTGGCATATGCCGATGCCGACACGATGATCTCATCACCCTCAAGCCTTACCGAAAGCTTAGGATCTGCAAACTTAAAGTGCTTGGGCGGACAGAAGAGGACCGTTCCCTGAGACACCGTCTCACCATCCTCGATAAGCTGATAGCTTATGTAGTTCTCATATAACCCGGCTTCAGGAAGTTCCTTAAGGGCCAGCCATTTGGCCGACAACGGTTCAAGGTTCACATCCTCCGTCTCTTCTCTTAACACCGAACCGTCGGCAGACCTCAACTGCCATTTAACAGTCCCTTTTCTCGTACACATTGATTCGTTGGCAACGCTCAGCCGGATTGACTTTTTAACCTCGAAGGGCTCGGCATTTGTGTTCATTGTCTGCGTGAGAAGGCCTTCTTCCTCACATGAGATCATGAAGGGAGCAAAGAACCTCTTAGCGTAATAATGCAGGGCCTTCCACCTTCCGTAGTAATCAATTGATGACCAGGAAGCCACCGGCCAGCAGTCGTTAAGCTGCCAGTAGACGGTTCCCATGCACCGGCCCCTGTTTCTCCTGAAATGCTCAACCCCGTACCTTATCGCCTCAGCCTGAAGAAGCTGGGAAGCATATATGAGCGTGTCAAGGTCAGTCGGATACAGGAAGATCTGTTCCATATAGTTCATGATCTTCCCGTTGGCCGAAGCATTCCTCTGGTGCTTCTCCATGATATACGAAAACACATTTCTGTCCGAAGGCTCCGAGAAAGTCTCAATAGTCTTTATCGAAGGGAATGACTGGAAGCCGAACTCGGACAAATACCTGAAATAGAACTTCCTGTACTCGGTAAAGGGCTTGTTCCCATGCCATACATCCCAGTAATGTACATCTCCCCTGTCAGGTGAATTGGGCTCGTCAAATCCCCCGCCGCATGAAGGCGATGCCGGCCAGTAGAACCTGTCGGGATCTTCTGTCTCAAGAAGCCTCGGGAAGAGATATTCATACATCTTAACGTAGTCGCTCTTTATCTCGTTTTTGGCACCCCACTCGCCCTTATCGACGAACATCTCCATCTCGTTGTTGCCGCACCACAGTCCAAGGCTTGCATGGTGTCTCAGCCTTCGTATATTATCCCTAAGCTCGGCCAGTATATTATCTTCAAAGTCACTCGTCAGCCGGTAATTGGCACAGGCAAACATGAAATCCTGCCACACAACAAGTCCCAGCTCATCGCAGGCATCATAGAAATCATCCGAAGGATACAGACCGCCGCCCCAGACACGGATACAGTTGAAATTCGCTGCCACACACTGGTTTAAAAGCTCATAAGTCCTTTCCCTGCTGCATCTTGAAAGAATATTATCTTCAGGAATGTAGTCAGCACCCATGGCGAAGAACTTAACATTGTTTACCACATGGGCAAATTCGGACCCGTATTCATCCTTTACGGTACTCATTTCCATCGTACGAAGGCCGATCCGTCTCTCCCATTCATCAAGGACTTCCCCATCGTTATCGGCAAGTTCAACCCTTACGGTATATAGTGGTTGCTCGCCAAGTCCGTTCGGCCACCACAGTTTCGGATCCTCAATGGAAATACCCGATGATATATCCGCTTTATCGTACAGTTTATTCCCGTCAGGGTCGATTATCGTAACAAGAAGACACAGGGACGGTTCTACTGTCTTCGCTTCTTTCTTCACACAGGCATCAAATCTAAGCTTCGCTTCCGTCAGACCCTCATTAAACTCCTGCCTTACATATACACTTTCAATCCGTGCCTTTTTAAGGGCAAGTACTTCAACTTCCTTCCATATGCCGGCATCGGGCAGCCTCGGACCCCAGTCCCAGCCGAACATATAATGCCCCTTCCTGATCTTCGGAAAGCCCCGCATCGCATCCTCGGTCCCGAGAATAGCAGGGTCTTCCTTAAACTGTTCATCTATATATTTCACAGGCGAGTGAAATATTATCACCAGCTCATTTTCATTATCCCTAAGCAGATCCTTAACGGGATATTCCCATACCCGGTGCATGTTGTTAACGCTCCCGAGTGATCTTCCGTTAAGGGATATGTCCGCAATGGTATCAAGACCGCCAAAACGAAGTATAGCTTCATCCGCACCGGCAAGCTCATCAGCATCAACATCAAAAGAGCCCCTGTACTCAAAATCATTCTTCATAAGTTCAAGAGCTTCCATCTCATTGTCACGCCAGTAGGGATCCTCCATCCTTCCTGCGTTTATAAGGTCGTTATATACAGATCCGGATACAGAAGCCGAGATATACTCTCCTGCATCCGCAGTATCGTCAATGATACGCATTTTCCAATTCTGGTCTCTGTCTATCCTTTTCATGTCTCCTCCAAAGTCTGAAGATATTAACTGCCGGGACTCCGATGTCACGTACGGCTAAGAATATGATAACTTAACCGGGCAGATTTCACAACCTGAAGCCCGTTCTGAAGAGTTACAAATTATCATATATGTTCCTTCAGATAATCAACGAGTATCTCCGCAGCGATCTTATGGGCTTCATAGCCCGGATGCCCATTGGATCCGACCGTTTTCTCATTCGTTGCCGGAAGCTGAAGATAGGCCGCATTAGCGTCCCCAGTTTCCTTCTTATAACAGTTAACTGCATCGGCAAGCGTAAGGCTTAAGTCATACCCGAGCATGCCATAAAGCCATACAATATGCGACGACGGATTACTCCTTCGCACCATCTTTAGAAAATCAACCACCGCACTCTTTATAAGCTCAATATCCTCTCCCACAAACGAACCGTCCGGTGCCGTATTAAGCTTATAGAATTCTCCTGTATCCGGATCCTTAAAGGGAGGCTGATTAAACCCTTCGCGGTCATTGGTTCCCAAGTTTATAAGTATCGCATCCGGAACCCATGAAGCAAAATCATGCGCCCTGCCTGCTCCGTATTTATCACCGGTACATCCTGCAAGTCCACAGATCTGCTCATATATCGAAGGGATCGCATGTCTCCTGTCATTGTCTCAGCCCGAGAACACACCCCATCCACCCTGGGATATCACGCGGCATTCGGCATTAAGTTCGTGTCCGATAAGATTTATATAGGTCCGGGAATAGCTCATGCATGATGCTATCCAGTCAGCATCTTCCCTCGCACCGTAAGTACCCTCTCCGGAACTTATGCTGTCACCTATGAATTCAAGCTTATGCTCATATGTCGGAGGAGCCTTAAATTCACCGTCCGTCCACAGGCCGCGGATCACGATACAGGTCTTTGCATCCTCACTCATGGCCTGCAGCTCACGGTAGAACTTGACCCGGGTGGTCTTCTCAGGACTCCTTCCCTTAAAAAGGCATATCATCTGTCTTCCCTTATCGACCATAAACCGGCTTGTAAGCGAACCGTTTACTTCTATCGCAGCCCATGGTTCGTAGTCCTCATAATCCGCTTCCACATCTGCCCAAAGCTGTGATCCCGTAACGTTTACCTCGATGCCCTGCCCGTTTGCAAGAAGCGGAACAACATCAAGAGCATTGTCGATCCGTCCGTGAATTTTAAGCTTAACATCCCTTATCCTATAATAATTCAATGATCGTTTTTCCTCTCTTGCCGGAATTTATGATAATGCTGTCCATGCCGCAGGAATCGGCTGCAGCTCCGTCGGTCAGAGGCTCGTTTCCTACCATGACAGATCTATCTTTATCCAGTCCCTCACCCTATATGAGCGCTTCCATGAACCTCTTATCAGGTTTTATAACACCATATTCACTTCTCATCCCTTAACCGCTCCCGATGTAAGACCCGAGTATATCTGCTTCTGGCAGGTGATGAATACGATAAGGGCAGGCAGGAGAGATATTATAACGCCTGCGCATATAAGGTTATACTTGCTGCCAAGGGGACCTACGAAGGTATACAGCGATGTTGCCACAGTCGCAAGATTTTTCTTATCCTGCAGATACATATTTGCCATGTAATACTCGTTGTAGGTACCCACTCCCTTTAAGATGCATGAAGTCACGATCGCCGGCTTAAGAAGCGGGAAAAGGATCCTGTAAAAGATCGTAAAATATGAAGCCCCGTCCACTATCGCCGATTCATCAAGTGACACATCTATGTTCTCGAAGAACTGGATATAAATGTATATAGCTATTACATCCGTTCCGCACATGACTATGATATATCCCGGAAGCAGGTTTATAAAGTGAAGCTTGTACATGATCTCATAAACCGGGATCTGCATCGCCACGCCAGGAAGCATGGATGCAAACAGAAACATATTTCTTATAAGCTTGTTGCCGGGAAATGTAAATCTGTTAAGTACATACGCCAGCTGCGTTCCTATGATCGTTGAGAACAGGAGCACACATACGAGGATTATCGTCGAATTTACGAATGCTTTTCCCATTCCGGCCTTGTTGAAGGCATTTACGAAATTCTCAAAATTAAGCCAGCTCCCCGGAAGCACCATTACGTTTGTGGTCTGATATTCTTCATCCGTCTTAAAAGCGGTGATCACACATGATACAACCGGAAGCAGTGCGACAAAGGAGAAGAACAAAAGCGATAAATACTTAAGAACCGTTAATGTGCTTTTACCGATCTTTTCCGAAATACTCATTTCTCCTTCCTCCTCTATTCCGTTCCGTCCTTGAACACATATTTAAAGAACAACTTCTGCAGGATCGTTACCGTAAAGATGATAAGCAACAGCACGACCGCCATGGCCGAGGCCAGCCCAACCTTCTGCTGGGTATGGGCTATCTCATGCATTACCACAAAATATGTTCCCGTTCCGTTGGCACCATCCGTTATTACATAAGGCGGTTCGAAGGCACTTAACGATCCCGATATCGACAGGATGACATTTAGGACGAATATGGTCTTGATACTCGGCATTATTATATATTTGAACTGCTGGAACTTATTGGCTCCGTCAAGCATTGCGGCCTCATAAAGCTCATTGTCAACAGACATTATCGCACCGATAAAAAGCACCATATTCTGTCCGAAATATCTCCATACGCTTGTTCCGACGAGAGAGATATTGTTTATGCTGCGATCCTTCAGCCAGTAAGGGAGGTTATCAAGGGCAAAGCCGCACCACTGAAGAACCGTATCAAATACAAAGCCTCTGGTATAGAAGAACTTGAATATAAATCCGATCGCTATACCGTTTATGAGAAAAGGAAAGAACATAAAGCCCTTAAAGAGGTCACCGCCCTTTACCTTAAAGCTCAATATCGTGGCAAGATACAGGGCCAGTGACAGCTGGACCACAGATCCGCCCATATAGTAAAGGGAGAGCTTAAGAGCTCCGAAACAATCCTTCCTCGAAAATACCTTGATATAATTCTTCCATCCTACGAACTTCCTGGCTCCCACATATTTCATGTTATAGAAGGAGAACTTCACCATTTCCGCAAACGGGATATAGGTGAACACCATCAGCAGGATCAAGGGAATTATAAGAAATGCCAGCATGACTAACACCTTCTGACCATCCCTGCTCCCCAGCCACTCTCTGAATGTGCGCTTATTCCTTTTTACGGTAGTATTAACCGATGCATTCATTTAACCTTCTCCTGTAAAACCTGCAAAATCAATCGCGTGACTTTCTCTTAAGTGCGCCGGCCGCTTAAGGCAGCCGGCACACAAATCTGAAATTCACATTACATCAATAATCAACCGATACCTCAAGTTCTTCCTGGGCATCATTCCACTTCTGTGTCCAGTCGGCATATATATCGTCGAGTGATTCTGATCCTGTGGCTGCCGCTTCGACGATCCTCTGAACCTTATCGTTACCGCCTGCATTGAAGGAAAGCTCCGACTCCGAGTTCATATCGTTAAGGAGTGTCTCCTCGCCTGCCTTGGCCGGCTGATCCGAAAGAACCTCGCATCCGTCAAATGCTGCGTACATGTCAGGGTTCTTGCCGCCCTTAACTACGGTGTAGCCGCCTTCGTTGTAGCACCAGTCTGACTTTTCAACCATCCACTTAACGAATATGAGTGATGCGAGCTTGTTCTCATCCGAAGAATTAACATTGATGCAGTAATTGTAATCGCCGCCTGCATTGACATACTGCTTGCCGCCTACAGTCATGGGGAAAGGCATGTATCCTACGTTTTCGGGAGTATCGCCTGCTTCCTGCATCTGTGCATAAGCCCATGAACCAAGTACCATTGTTCCTATCTCGCCGCGATTGAGCATACCCTTGCAGCTCTCCCAGTCTGTGGTCGTATAGTCGTCTTCGATAAGTCCGCCTGCTACAGCATCAAAGAGGATCCTGTAGAGATTGTAGATGCCCGTGTCATCACCGGGATCCTTGAAGGGCTCGGCAGTGTGAACGAACTTCTGCTGCATGAAGGTGTCATCTCCGTTGGATACTATTCCGATATAAGCATCCCATGCACCCATCGTCCAGCCTGCTGCATAGTTGGTGTAAAGAGGGATCGCGTCAGTGTTGTCCTTTATAAGCTTAAGGTCATCGAGGAATTCGGTAGGGGTCTTTGGAAGTTCCTTGATACCGGCCTCTTCAAATACTGCCTTGTTGTAAAGAACGCCCTGGGCATTTGCCATGTAAGGGATACCATAGCAGTTGCCTTCATACTCCCAGTTGTCTACGAAGTTAAGCTGCGCTGAAAGATTGTCAAGTGTATCAAAGGGCATGAAATATGTCTCAAGATCTACCTTGTCAACCGCCGGGATAAACATTATATCGCCCCAGTCACCTGTGGAAAGTCGAAGGAGTGAATCCTCAGCATAATCCGTAACTGCTTCCATCTCAACCTTGATACCCGGGAATTCCTTATTAAATTCCGCTACCATCCTATCCATTGTTCCGTCCTCTGCCCTGTCTGTCTTATGGTGCAGGAACTTGATAGTAGCTTCAGCATCACCGTATTTGCCAAGGTCAAGCTGCGTGTAGGTGGGGATGTCGCTCTCATCCGCTGCGTCTGCGGCATCAGCCTCATCGGTGTCTTCATCCTCAGTGTCTGCTGCGTCTGTTTCTTCTGCCTCATCAGCTTCAGCTTCCCCGGCTGCCGGAGCAGAAGCTTCTGCAGCACCGCTGCCGCATGCTGCCAGTGAGAAAGTCATTGCCGATGCAAGACAAATTGCCAAAACCTTTTTCAATTTCATGATTTTCCTCCTTTGTTTGAAACGGGTTTAAGTTATTTTACTTAACCCAAGTATATCAATTACCTAATTTAAGTCAATATTTTTTGCTAATTAGTTGGCTGTTTCTACCTAATTTACAGATTTATTAGGTAAGTTTTGTTAAAAGGTAACAAATCAAAGCCAAAAAAAGCTTCCGGAATCCCTTTTCCGAAAGCTTAATTTACTTAAATTACCTAATGAAACAGGGGGACGGTTCCTCGACGCGAAGCTAGTCCTTTAGGGCGGTTCATTTTTGAAACAGCCTTAAATTCCCCGGTGTCACTCCCCTGAGTTTCTTAAAAGAGCGGATAAAGTGACTTTGATCCGAATACCCTAACTCCTGGCTTATATCATAAAGGGGCATGTCCGTGAATTTAAGCAGCTCCTCGGCCTTCCCAACTCTAAGCATTTCCAGGTACTCCTTGCAGGAACGTCCGTACATTTCCTTAAAACACCTGGCAAAGTGCGAATAGCTCATACTGCATCTTACGGCAAGATCTTCCACTTTAAGCCCCTCATCCATATGAAGATCGATATATTCCAAAATGTTCCTTACCGTAAGCTCATCTCCCGGGGTATGCTCCTTTACCTCCGCGAAATCGATCCCCATTTCCTGCCACAGCCTTATAAGTCTTGTCATAATGATACACAGTGCGGCATGAACGATAACATCATAACCCAGTTCCTGTCTGTTCAATTCCCGTATGCTCTCAAGGAAAAGTTCCTTAAATCCATAATCCTTTATCATTTCCGCTCTAAAGAAAGCTTCGGCCTCATGGTTCCTTGCTGCCGCGAGCAGTGTCGCAAGCCTTGGTGTAAAGCTCGTACTGACGGTAAGCCTTGACGCATCGAACTTTATGACCGCATACCGTGCCCCCTTAACGGAGCTTGCGGACATGGAGTGAATGCTTCCGTCATAAAAAAGGAGCATATCTCCTTCATAAACGTAATACTCAGTATCGTCCGAAGTCGCGAACATATTTCCTTCCATCATATATATTATCTCAACATAGTGGTGGAAATGCGGCCTTACAGGAAAGCCGTCCCTCAGAGTATCAACCACGAAAGCCTCATAGGGCCTGTTCAGCATATCGCTGTATTCATATAGATAATTCATACCGGTCCTTTCGAAAAAAATAGTTTTTTTCTAACACAAATCCTTTTAAATAAGGGGTAATAGCATATATATGATAGATTTATTCTATATATTGACGGCTTTATTATATCAATACGCCGGCCAAGTGTCTATATTTGTATGATGAACGCTGTCACCAATCTCATTTATAATGATCGGAACGGACAGTGCTTGATTTTGTCAACATTTATACGAGGAACAAAAAATGAACAGAACATCAGTCAGAGACATGACTTCGGGAAACGAGCTTAAGCTTCTTGTCAGCTTCTCCGTTCCCATGCTTATAGGTAATCTCTTTCAGCAGGTATATAACATGGTGGATTCTATTGTTGTCGGTAAATACGTCTGCGCGGATGCCCTGGCCGCCGTCGGAGCAACGGGTTCACTTAATTTCCTGTTTTTCTCCTTATGTTTGGGCCTTACCGGAGGAATCGGCATTATAATTTCCCAGCATTTCGGCGCCGGGGATAAGATCCATGTCCGTAAGGCCATCTTTAACTCAATATATATAATAGTAACCACCGGGATCATCATGTCCCTTCTTGGCATGTTCCTGGCAAGGCCCGTCCTCATATGGCTTCGAACACCCGGAAATATCCTTGATGATGCGACAGCTTACATGCAGATATCCTGCGCAGGCATTCTGGCAGTTGCCGCCTATAACTGTGTTTCCTCCATCTTGCGGGCCCTTGGGGATTCCAAGACTCCTCTTGTTTTCCTTATCCTGGCAAGTTTGATAAATGTGGCTCTCGACCTCTTTCTTGTAATAAACCTTGGCCTTGGTGTACGCGGAGTTGCATACGCAACCATCATAGCGCAGGTTCTTGCAGCCGCCGGAAGCCTTATATATGCATTGAAGAAAAATCCATATTTTAAGATAAAGAAAGAAGAAATGATCTATGATGCCGGGATCGTCCGTAAGTGCTACCGTCTGGGACTTCCCCTTGCCATGCAGTCATCGCTTATCGCCATATCCTGCGTGGCCCTGCAGAGTGTCGTGAACACCTTCGGTTCCGTCGTTGTGGCAGCTTTTACCGCAACATCCCGTATCGAGCAGCTTGTACAGCAGCCCTTTAATTCTCTTGGAATGGCTCTTTCAACCTTCACCGGACAGAACATGGGCGCCGGAAGGCAGGACAGGGTAAAACGTGCCCTGGCGGGATCAATACTCATTACCGCTGGCTTCAGCATTTTAATGCTGGTCCTCTTCTACACCTTCGGCAACGATATAATGAGAGTATTTGTATCCGACATCGAGGTCATTGACTTTGGCACGCAGGCCCTTAGGATAACTTCATGGTTCTACTTCGCTCTGGGAACTATCTATGTAGTCAGGGCACTGCTTAACGGAGCGGGAGATGCGGCCTACGCAATGATCAACGGATGTGTGGAAGTAGCCGGCCGTATAGTATTCTCCAATACTCTTATACTCATACCTTCGGTCGGCAAATGGGGTGTATGGCTGTCTACAGCCCTGACATGGTTCATCACCGGCCTTGCAAGCTTTATAAGATGCAAACAGGGCAAGTGGAAACTCATTAAGATCGTGGATAACAGAAAGGAAGAAGATAATGGATTACATTAAAGGTATAACCTACGGAGCATTCGCAGGCGCAGGAGAATTCACAAGAAAGCAGGCCTTCACCGGTATCGACCGGCTTATAGAAGGTACCGGCGCCAATTACATAATCCTTGTTCCAAACGGCCTTCAGGATACCCCTCAATCACAGGAGATAGATTACACGTCTCCGGCCAACCTGACGGACAATGAGCTTAAAAAGATGATCGACTACATTCACGGAAAGGGTATAAAGGTTGCCTTAAAGCCAACGGTCAACTGTAAGAACGGAATCTGGCGGGCGCACATATGCTTCTTTGACAAGGATGTTCCCTGCGAGCCGAAGTGGTCGGTATGGTTTAAGGCATATACCGATTTCCAGCTTCATTATGCGGCCATTGCACAGGAAACGGGAGTCGACCTATTTATCGCAGGATGTGAGATGGTGCAATCGGAACACAGGGAGAGTGAATGGCGTAATGTTATATCGGAAATACGAAATGTATATCACGGACCCGTGACCTATAACACGGACAAATATCAGGAGGATAACGTGACCTGGTGGGACTGTGTGGATTATATATGCTCAAGCGGTTATTATCCCCTTAATGACTGGGACGTTCAGCTTGACCGGATCGAGGCTGTGGTTAAACGTTTCAACAAGCCATTCTTCTTTGCCGAGGCAGGCTGCAAGTCTACGCACGGTTCTTCAAATGTACCCAACGACTGGACCCTTCAGGGTGATGCCGCTCCCGACGAACAGGCCAAATGGTACAAGGCCATGTTCGATGCGGCTGATAAGCGTGATTTTGTCCGGGGCTTCTTTCTCTGGGACTGGAGAATAAGGATGTATCCCGACTCCGATGCCCTTAACGATACAGGCTATGATATCTGCTCAAAGCCTGCCGAAGAGATAGTGAAAAACTTCTACTCCACAAAATGAAACAGGGGAATGGTTCCCCTGTTTCACCCCTGCTTCACATTATGTTTTCTATCTCAGCAGATGTGGGCATAACTCTTAATGCGCCCCTTCTTGTAGTAATGATCGATGCAGCCGCATTGGCATATGTGAGCATCTCCTTAAGGTCTTCTTCCTTAAGATCGTCAAGGCCCTTCTCAAGAACAAAGTGCAGGATACAGCCTCCGAATGTATCACCTGCGCCCGTTGTCTCGATCGTATCCTTACTTAAAAACGGAGCCGCCTGCGCCTTAATATAAGCATGATCACAGTCCTTCCTGTAAAATGCCATGCTGCCTTCCTTACCCAGAGAAACAGTCATGAATCTTAAATCGAATCTCTCAAAAATCCATTCAACACCTTCAATATAATCATCCTTCCCGGTAAGCCACTGGATCTCGTTATCCGATATCTTAAGGATGTCGCAGTGCTTAAGGCCTTCAAGGACCTGCTCTTTTGCCTCATCAAGACTGTTCCATAAGGGCTCGCGAAGATTAGGATCAAAGGATATAAGGGCTCCTGCCTTCTTAGCCTCTTCTATGGCATAAAGTGTTGCTTCCCTGACTCCTTCATGGGTCATGGACAGGGTCCCAAAATGGAAGATCCCGGCATCCCTTATAAGACTCAAGTCTACATCCTCCTTCTTAAGGAGCATATCGGCACCCGGATTACGGTAGAAGGAAAAATCCCTGTCGCCGTCCTCAAAGGTTTTAACAAAGGCAAGCGTTGTCCTTGCCTCCTTATCTATAATAAGGCCCTTCGGATCTATCCCCACTTCATCAAGCACACCTTTTAGCTCATGGCCGAAGATATCGTCTCCCACCTTACCGATAAAAGCGACTTTATGTCCTAGTTTCTTAAGCATCGCAAGGACATTGCAGGGCGCACCGCCGGGATTGGCCTCATACAGGGCATTGCCCTGGCCTGATTTTCCGTTCATTGTCATATCTATAAGCAATTCTCCGAGAGCGACTACGTCGTATGATCTTTCCATTTCTGCTCCTTTTCTGTTGTGTCTTCACCCTTTTCCCAAAAATGAAACAGGGGAATCATCCCCCTGTTTCACATTATCATACTTTTACTTAAAATTCTACTATTATTTACTTAAGAAGTTCCAGACGGCTGGGATCGTTTGCGAATACTTCCTTGGCGTTAGCCTTGGTAACAACTACAGGCGGAAGCTCGTAGATGGCTACTTCCTTAACTCCGTTATCAGCCGTTACGTCTGTTGCGGGCATACCCTTGCCGTCCCTTAAGGAATTGATGATCTCGATCGTCTGTGCAACAAGTGCGTCGGTAGGCTTTGCAACCGTTGAGTACTGTCTTCCCGACCATACCCATTCAACCGACTCGTTCTCGGCATCAAGACCTGATACTACGGGGATCTGCTGGCCTGCGTTCTCGCATGAAGTGATTATCGCACGTGCGATACCGTCGTTGGGTGAGAGCACACCGTGGATATCCTTATCGGAATAGAAGCCCGAAAGAAGAGAATCCATTCTTGCCTGAGCCTTTGCATTGTCCCAGTCAACAGTTGCACACTGGGTAAAATCGGTCTGACCCGATACTACCGTAAGAGTGCCGTCATCGATAAGGGGCTGAAGTACCGACATTGCGCCCTTGAAGAAGTTGGGAGCGTTGGGATCTGCAGGACCGCCGCCAAAGAGCTCGATGTTGTAAGGGCCTTCACCCTTCACTTCCTTAAGACCGTCAAGGAGGGCCTGAGCCTGAAGTTCACCTGTCTTAACCGAACCGAACTGTACAACACCGTCAACACCTGTGGTGTTCTCAAGAAGTCTGTCATAACCTATAACATAAATGCCTGCATCCTTGGCCTGTTCAAGTACCGATCCGAGCTGTGTACCGTCGATAGGGCCCACAACAATGACCTTGGCTCCGTTCTCGATCATCGACTCTATCTGTTGCTGCTGCTGGGGAACTTTCTGGTCTGCCGCCTGGATGATCGGAACATAGCCTGCTGCCTCAAGCTGCTCCTTAAACATCGTTTCCGCTTCCTTCCAGTTCTGGGTTCCGAGCCACGGAAGAGAAACACCTATGGTTGCTCCCGCTTCAAACCCGCTTCCCGCTGCCTCTGTGGCTGTAGCCGGAGTTTCACTCTGAGCGGCTGCATCCTGTGTGGCAACCTCCGTGCTTTCTTCCACTGCCGCTTCCTGTGCAGCAGGTGCGTTTGCTGCTCCTTCTCTTCCGCCGCCGCAGCCTGTGAGTGCGGACACTGCCAGTACGGTTGCTCCAAGTAATGCCATAATTCTTTTTCTGTTCATGATCTTCCTCTCTTTCTAAATAAACTGTTGGTTTCTTTATGTTCAACCGGCTTCCGTTGTCAAAACCGGATGATCATCTTTTTTCTGTCCCGATCCGGTCTTCTACTTTGACCTGATCTTATGCGAGCCACGCCCCGAGCGCTTGTTATATACGTCAAAGGCTACCGCCGCAAGCAATACGAATCCCTTTATGACCTGTGTCCTGTCCGCTCCTACACCCATGAGCATAAGACCGTTATTAAGTACCGCCATCATAAGTCCGCCTACCATGGTCTCAAGTATCGTACCAACACCGCCCGATACCGCTGCACCGCCGATGAAGACCGAAGCTATGGCATCCATTTCCCATGAAGTTCCGTCCGCGGGACCTGCTGCCGTTGACCTTCCCACAAAGAGGATCCCGGCTACCGCTGCAAGCAGCGACATGTTCATCATTGTTATGAAGTAGGTCCTTGCGACATTTACACCCGAAAGAGCCGCCGCGTTCTTATTTCCTCCTACCGCATACACGTTACGTCCGAACTTTGTCTTCTGGGTTATCGTATGATATATGATTATGAGTATTAAAAGGATCAATCCCGGTACCGGGAATGAAGTTCCCTCTCTGCCTGTTCCGAACAGCCATGTGAAGTATGCTATTATCGAACCGACGAGAAGGATCCTTGCTCCGACTGCCCATTTGGGTTCGTTCACTCCGGTGACTTCCGCCGACTTTTTGTATTTTTTAAGCTGTGATACCACATATGCCGCTATCCCTATGATCCCGAGGAGAAGTGTTGAATTGTTCATGCCCGTGAACTTCGGACCCCACTCGGGCAGGTAGCCTGCTCCGAACCACTTAAGCTGCTCCGGTGCCGGGACCGAGATCGATTTTGATATCCATATGACTCCGCCTCTGAAGATCATCATCCCGCCGAGTGTCGTTATGAATCCGGGGATCCCCAGTTTCGCCAGGAAAAATCCGTGCCAGGCGCCCGCTGCAAGTCCTATCAGAAGTGCAAGCAGTACCGCAGCCCACCAGGGAAGATCAAGCTCTCTTGCGGCTATCGCCATTACCATTCCCGAAAAACCCGCTACCGATCCCACTGACAGATCTATCTGACCTATAACAATGACCATGAGCATTCCCAGGGCTAAAACCAGCACATACGCATTACCTGCCAGGAGGTTCTGGAAATTGGATGATGTAAGCATCCTTCCGTCCGAAATGATATTGAATATCCCGATGAGCACCGCAAGGGCCACGACCATCGTGTAACGTTTTAAATCTCCTCCGAGTATCTGTTTTATTACTTTCATCTCTATCCGTCCTTTCTCTTTTGGGTTATCATTCTCCCGCAAGCGCTGTCATCCTCTTCATAAGTATTTCCTGATCCGCCTCACCTCTTGAGATCTCACCGGTTATCCTGCCTTCCGAGATCGTATATATCCTGTCTGCCATACCCAGCAGTTCGGGAAGTTCCGATGATACCAGGATCACCGCCATCCCCTGGCCTGCCAAAACATGTATCATCTTGTAAATCTCATATTTGGCTCCTACATCGATCCCTCTCGTGGGTTCGTCAAGGATAAGTATCTTCGGGTCCGTAAACATCCACTTGCTTAAGACAACCTTCTGCTGGTTTCCTCCCGACAGTGTTGTTACTCCCACATCCACACTCGCCGCCTTTATGCTTACCGCCTTTTTGTATTCAACCGCCGCTTTTAATTCCTCGTCAAAATCGATCAGACCGTGTTTTATTATCTTTTCAAGATCAGCCGAAACAATGGTCTTTCTTATGGAATCAAGAAGGTTGAGGCCTAAGTTCTTACGATCCTCCGGGACATAAGCGATACCGTGCCTGATTGCCGTGCTTACGTTGGGTATGCTCACCTCTTTACCTTCTATCTTTATTGTCCCTCCTCTGTAGATGCCGTAATTCCTTCCGAATATGGATCTCATAAGTTCAGTCCTTCCGGCACCCATAAGTCCGGCAAATCCGACTATCTCTCCCTTTCTCACATTGAAGGTTGACTGCTTGCAGACGAGCCTTCCTTCCACCTCAGGATCTTCAACAGTCCAGTCACTGACCTCGAATAAGACTTCCCCGATCCTTGCATCGCGTTCGGGATAACGGTTTTCGATGGATCTTCCCACCATAGCCTTTATTATCCTGTCCTCGTCCACCTTGCCGGCTTCCACCTCGTAGTGCTCTACCGTCTGGCCGTCCCTTATGACCGTTACGGCATCCGATACCCTGGCTATCTCGTTTAACTTATGCGAGATCATGATGCAGGTGATATCATTGCTCTTAAGCTCAAGCATCAGATCAAGAAGGTTTTCCGAATCATCTTCATTCAGGGCCGATGTCGGTTCATCGAGTATGAGAAGCTTCACATCCTTTGATAAGGCCTTTGCTATCTCAACGAGCTGCTGCTGTCCGACTCCCAGATGTTTTATCAGCATATCCGGGTCAAGTGTAAGTCCCACTCTCTTAAGTATCTCCCTGGTCCGTCTTCTCTCCTCGTCCCAGTCGATAAGGCCATTTTTCGTTATCTCGTTACCCACGAAGATATTCTCTGTGATCGAGAGTTCGGGGATCATCGTAAGTTCCTGATGGATGATACCTATGCCCGCGCTCTCCGATTCCTTGATGTTTTTAAACTTCATCTCCTTACCCTGATACAGGATCGCACCGCTGTACTCACCATACGGGTAAACTCCCGAAAGAACCTTCATAAGGGTTGACTTTCCCGCTCCGTTCTCTCCGCATATCGCATGTATCGTTCCCCTCCGGACCTCTAAGGTGACCTCATCGAGCGCCCTTACTCCGGGAAATTCTTTCGTTATTCCTTTCATCTGAAGGATAAAGGGATTGTTATCCATAGCCTCACGTCCTTTCTTATCTCAAGGCTTCGTTTCAGTTTCTGCTAAAAGGATAAAAAAATAATGACGTTTGCAACAGTCACAAACGTCATCACTTTATTCAAACAGATATCACCTTTTTTCAAGACAGATGTCATGTGAGAACATGACAAATGTCATATCGACTATAAGGGGGACCACTACTCCCCACTCAGTATCCCCTTGATCTTCCGATCCTGTATAACCTGCTCCATCCTTATGTTCCCCTCTCCCGAGAGTATCTCATTAACAGCGTACTCAACCGCACTCTCCGCTTCATCCTGCCCGTAGAATGTGTACTTCGGCACAGCCGTATCCATAGCATGTCTGACAACATCCATGTTTATATTCTGCGAACCGTAAGCCCTATCCCCAAGTTCCTTTTTTAGCTCCCTCTCCGTAATATCCCTGCAGGGCGACAATCCTTCCGAATACCTAAATATCTCGGATTGCAGCGTCTCGTCGGTGGTGAGCATTTTTATAAAATCCCAGGCTTCTTTCTTATGCCTGCTCTTTGAATACATGCCTATACACAGGGTGTCCAGGATAGATGTGTTATCCCCTTCCGATCCTGCCGGCATGGTAAGAAAAGTCAGCTCAAAATCCTCATACAGGCTCTCCCTTAACGGGTTCTTTATAAAATCACGGTAGCTTGCATAATACATGGGCTGGAATGCCACATTCCCTTTTTCGAAATACCTTGCATTTTCCTTGTTCCCTTCATTCAGGGAATTCAGTTCATCAAGGAAGGTAAGGGCCGTCGTTATCTTCGTATCGGCAAAATCACACTCCCGCCCGTCCGTTGAAAAGAGCCTGTTCCCGTTAGCCGCAAAGGCTTCCTTCCACGTATAATTTACGGTACCGAACACATCGGTCTTTTTATCTCCGGTCGTATCAGCCGTGACTTTTTTACAGATATCATAGAATTCATCCCAGGTCCAGTTAAGCGGCGGAATTTCGATCCCGTCTTTTTCAAGTATCGTCGTATTTGCAAACATGAGCTCCGGCGCACATTCAAACGGAAGAAGATACTGTGCGTTATCAAAGTTTCCGAACCTGTAGGCACTTCTGTAGAACATTTCCTTGTTAAAATCTTTGTCCTTATCCACGTACTCCGTGATATCTTCAAGTGCATGCATCTTTATGAGAAGATCGAAATCTTCCGGCAGGACAAAGAAAACATCGGGGGCTTCACCCTTCATTATCTGCTCTGCAAGCCACTCGGTGTAATCCTCCTTAAGAATGCCGGTCTCGTAACTCACGCTTATTCCCGGGTGGTCCTTTTCAAACATCCTTATCGCATCATCCGGTATCCTGTGTTCGTATCCGTTGTGAACGCCCCAGTAGCTGTCCGCAAAGACACCTATCTTAAGATCCGTTCCCCTGCCGGCGGGTATCAGGTCCTTAATGCCCGCCGAAAAGAAGAACGCCGTGAGTAGTAAAAATATACATATGATATATTTTGTCCTGTTTCCTGCCATTTACCCTATTCCCCACCGCGAAGACCGGCAACATCCGACTGGACAGCCCATATGGCAAGCTGTGTCCTGTTCCTTAAGCCCAGCTTTAGAAGAATACTGCTTAGGCTGTTGCGGATCGTTCCTTCCGACAGATTGAGCTTTGACGCTATCTCCTTATTGGAATCTCCCTGGACTATGCAGTCGATTATCGCCCAGTCACCTTCCTTGAGTTCCTTAACGTAATCCTCTTCAACACTCACGAGCTTCTGTGTCCTTGCCATATCGGCAAAAAGACGCAGCACCTTGTTTGTGATATCATCATTGATTATCGCCATGCCACTATAGACCTTGCGTATGGATTCGGTCAGCTCATCAAACGATATCCCCTTTAACAGGTAACCGCTCGCTCCGTTCTTTATCGCATTTATCACGTATTCATCATCATCAAAGGTCGTAAGTATGATAACCTTTATCTCCGGACAGTTCTCCTTGATTATCTTGGTGCAGACGACTCCGTCCATTTTGGGCATACGCACGTCCATGAGGACTATATCCGGCTTATTTTCCCTGATACTCCTGATGACCTCGGTCCCGTTTGACACGGCATCGGTCACTTCCAGATCGTCCACTCCGTCAAGCATCATCTTTATGCTCTGTCTCATAAGTTCCTGGTCATCCGCTATCAATATCTTTATCACTTCACTAACCTCCGTTCATCGCAAATACTCTAATTTTCTCTTGCGCCCCACCTTATAGGCATCTGCGCCCTTACCGTAAACCCGTCGCTCCCGTCAATATACAGACTGCCTCCGAGCATGTTCAAACGCTCCTCCATATGTGTAAGTCCGAAACCTTTCTCAAAATCGATGCTCCCCGATCCGTTATCCTTTATCTCTATCGTCAGCATGTTATCTTCACTTCTCTTTATCTCGATATTTATGTTTGATGCATTGCCATGACTGATCGCATTGGTTATGCTCTCCTGTATTGTTCGGTATATGGTCTCCTCCTCCGTTTCATCGAAAGCGTCACTGAGCTTGTCGTGACAGTGATAATCTATATTCACACCGGTAGATCTTCCCATCTCGTCTATGAGCTTTTCTATCGCTTCGTCAAGCGGGAGCTTCTCCAGGGCATCCGGTCTTAAAGCCTTCACAGACTGCCTGACATCCGTCATCCCGTTCCTTGCGACCTCGGCTATCGCTCCGAGCTGTGTTTTTACAAGATCCCTATCCTTATCAAACATCATAAGGCAGGCATCAAGTCCGGTGACTATTCCTGTAAGCGCATGTCCTATGGTATCATGTATCTCCCTTGCAAGCCTGTTCCTCTCTGCAGTTTGCGCCATGAGGGCGGACGACTTCGAATACTCTTCAAGCTTGATATTGGCCTCCTTAAGGCTTTCGTTGAGCATCATGATCCTTTCGTTTTCGTTCATATGCTTCCTTATCTGGTAGAGCATGAACAGGATAAAGAGGAAGGTATTAAGGAGGCTGCCTATTTTAAGTACTCCCTTTATAAGGCCTGCGTAATCGGCGCTGTAGTAGATAAGATAATCATCTATCGATATCCGCCTTAACCAGAAATTAAGGACCGAGGAATCAAGTACAAGGTAGAAGACGCCGAGAGCGATGATGGCTATGGTCCTGTCACGTCTGCTCATCTGATTTCTCATCAGGTCAGCGAAGACCATTAAGAACATGCCCGTGTAGGAAAATCCTGTAAGCTCCGATATCCAGATCACGGTTATCGTTTCAAGACAGAGCTTAAATACAAGATTCGTTCCCTTTTCATCCGTTATCGACAAAAGCAGGATAAGGCACAGATACAGGATCGATATCAGTATTATCGTATTAACGGGCAGGGCCGGTATGGCCTCTGTCTGCGTAAGGAACGACAGGGCGCTCCTCTCATGTATCATCCCGGATGTCGACCTTGAAACAATAAACAGAACAAAGGCCAGTATCCAGAAGTTAAGGTGCATCATCGATTCCATAAGGATCGACTGGCCTGTTACCGGAGTTTTTATATTGTCTGATCTTTCCTTGTTCACTGCCATCTTTCCTTGTTGTAACTGTCTATATTTTCAACCGAGACGATGTCAACCGGTACGATGATCGTCTTCTCGGTATCCTTGCCGTCAAATATATCATAGAGGACAGAAGCTGCCCTCTCCCCGATCCTTGTCGGGAACTGTACTGCCGATGCCCTCATAAGGCCTTCGTCTATCAACGCCTTGGCATCGGGAGAAGCATCAACCCCGTATACATTTATTTTGCCTGCAAGATCTCTCTGTCTGAGTGCCGCCACCACGCCCTCCGCCGCAAGGTCATTAAGGCAGAAGACCGTATCGAATTCATGTCCTTCATCAAGGTAGGAAAGCATCCGCGGCATTGCGATCTCATACTGGCCCTCGCACTCGATCTGATCGAGCACTTCAAAGCCCGGATGTCCATCTACAGTGTCCATAAAGCCTGCGACCCTGTTGCTCCCGGAAGCTGTCGCCTCATGCGTAAGGACTACGATCCTGCCGCCCTCCTGCTTATCAAGAACATAATTCCCGATGATTGTGCCGGCATTGTAATTGTCAGATACTATTGTGCAGTCGGTAAGCTCCTCATCCCGTATATTGGAATCGACAACGACCACATATACTCCCATCGACCTGGCACGTTTTAACACATCCGTCAGACCGTCTATATCCACCGGTGTGACTATAAGGGCCGATATCCCCATATCAAGCATTTCTTCAATCTGCCGGTTCTGCCTTGCCACATCAAGACCGGGATCTCTTAGGATTATCATATCGCCCTCCGCTTCCACCCGGACACGGATCTGCTCATTGATTATCTTAAAGAACTCGTTGTTCATGGTCATATAACTTGCGCCGATAAGCCTGGCCCCTTCCTTCTGGGAAAAGGAAAAATCCCTCTTATATGTGATCGCAAGAAAGAGGGCAATAAGAATAAGCGGGTACGCTACCCGCACTATATTTCTGTATAAATGAAACGGGAGGACGGTTCCTCGGTTCATTTTCATAAAGCTACCTCGCCTTAATATTTTCTACCATAATAGTATAATTCAAACGCTTTTTCAAAATCGCCGGCCCCCCGTTTCATCCTTCCAGTTCATATAAACGGTATATCTTCCTGTATGCTCTTCCTGTAAATAAGAGACGGAAAATGCATCGTTCTCCGGGCTTTAACTCATCCACAAGTTTTGCCGGCGTCATTGAATGTTCTTTCTTAAGCCTTACCCGGCATCCTGATAATACTTCATCCGGATCATCGATTCCATAGACTCCTGAAGCTCCCACTTCATTTATGGGGTTTTTGTACTTTGATGCCTTAGCCCCGAATACAGTGTATACATCCATCAGTACATGGATGTGCTCATATTTCTCCTGCAGGGTCAAAAAGAAACCTCTTACCTGATCATTTGTCAGGTACATGCTTATACCCTCCAGTATGACGATGACCGTATCGGAATCCGGCAGTTCCTTCACCTGGTCTGTTTCCGCAGCATTCAAAGCTATCATATGATATTTTTCAGTCCCGGTATAATACTTTTTCCTTATGGAAATAACATCCGGAAAATCACAGTCATACCAGTTCCTGTAAGAAACCCTTACTCTCCGGCACCTGCTGTCAAGCCCGCAGCCTATGTGAAGCACGAGCGCACCCTCGTGCTCTTTAAGTATTGTCTCTGTCCAGTCATCAAATATCCTTGCCCGCATCGCCATGTTATAGCACAGCCATTTTGACTTTGATCTTCTGCCAAGAGGAAAGCCCTGACTCTCCCAAATCTTCCCGGCCATCGGATCCTTTATGATGATATTCTGCCTGCTGACCCATGCCTTTCCGTAGAGCGGGATATACAGGGTCTTATTCACTTCATCCATTTTTCTGTTCCTTTAATATCATATTTGGTCATTCAGCCCGGTTTTCGATTCTAAGGTCAGACACTCTTAAAAACTCTTTCGCATTGTTCATAACAACAGTATACCCAAGAGATCCGTGCGAAACAAGAGGATGGTTTGAAACGGGCGTACCAATATGATACAATCACCCGGTGCAAATCAGATTACAGATAAGAATCGGAAAAGAGGTTATTATGAGATATTTAGTTACAGCATTGTCATTGATCCTGATATTGGGTACAACAGGATGCAAAGACAGCAAGGCAGATAATAAGAAAACCGCGGAGGACTCAGGTTCTCAGACCATAACCTTCGAATCGGGAAGCGACGAAACCGGTGCTGATGCCAAACCCGGGGCTGAAACCGATCCCTCGGATAAGGAAGTCGGAAAGATCACTGATGACCAGGCGCTTTCCGCAATAAAGAATTACTGTCATACAAACAACCCGGATCTTAAAGACATTGAAGAAGCCGGCGAATATCCCGTTTACTGGGAAGTAGAATCAAGTGATGATAAGGAGATCGTCATTCTGTTCAGATCATACACCGGAGCAGAAGTCAGATATTATGTCAATCGAGTATCGGGCGATACCTATGTCACCGAATTTGTTCAGGGGATAACTTCCGAGGAAGAACAAACGGATGAAAGCTTTAATGTGAAGGATTATTTAACCTCTTCCATATCGGGCACATGGGCAACGGCATCCATGGGATATGAGTATAAAGGCGAATTCCTGCCCGAATACCATGTTCGCTTTACGGACTCGGAAGTAAATTACGGACATATCATAGACGACGTATTTGAACCCGATCATTCCGACAAAATAGCATCATTGCAGGAGATCGGCCCGGGAAGATACAGGATACAGGCCGAAAGCTTATCAGGCGGTCAGTACACTTACCAGACCGATGAAAATGATACAGGTATCCTTAATTACTACGAAACATGGAATGAGAATGACTTTCCCGACGCTTACAGGGGCGGCTCATCCCTGACAATGATCGATTAGGTGAAACTCATCAGGCAGCTGCGTCCAGCGTATATTCATCCTCAAGATCATAATAAGTTTTAATAGCCTTCTCAAATAACTTATACAGATCATCTTCCGAAATAAGACCATCTTCGTTCGTTTCCACTCCCGTGAAGCTTAAGTCATATCGTAATAGCGGATTATCGGGAGACAATACATCAGCGTTACGTATCTGATCGGTACTGCGGTAGAGAAGGTTCACACGATACCATACCTTATCATCTTCATCACGCCAGCGTTCAAACATTAATGCACAATACATATCAGCCTCTGAATCAGTTTCTATAGCGTCAAAGATCTCCGGATCATTCTGTTCAAGGTAACTGTTAAGGAATGCTTCCCAGTTGTATCCGTTCATATAGGCATCTTCACATATCTCCTCCATACGTGAGCCTATCTCCATAATCCGGTTATTGCCAACATTAAACGTGATCGAATTATAATCTTCTCCGATGTTCAGATTTACATAGTGTGCCATATCGATTCCTCCTGTTTTGGAATATACTGTGTTGCTATTCTGTTCTCAGGCCGTGGATCCGTCATATACAAAACTATCAGGAATATCCACTCCAACGGTTTCATTATATAATAAACAACATCAGCAGCACTCTTTGTCCGTATGTGCCGCGCAACCGGATATCCATGCTTATCATAGAAATTTCTGATTGCCCTGTGCATCAAAGGAGTTTTCTCCTCTAAAACCTGTTCAAATGCATTTGCTATGAGAAGCTGCCTGTTAACCACTATCCTGTGTCCGTGTCTCTCCCCCATTCTTATGGGCTTGACGATTTTTTCATGCCCCCCGGCGGCCACTGTACACAGGTAATGTTCATCCATTTCCACATTGGGTGGTGCTTTCATCTTAGAAAGATTCCACTGTGCCGTTTCCGTCCATGCTCTTATTGCTTGATCAGGGTACTGCCCGAACAACGACATGATACCAAGGATAAATGCAAGGATCGGGAGCATGGCAATTAGTGCGGCAACAGGCCACGTAAGGGAGTTATTAAGGATTTCATTGAGTTCTCCTATAAATCCTTTTCCTTCATAGACTCCATCCTTATGTTCCTCATCGATATTCCACTCATATATTTTTCTTATGATAAGCCGTGCTGCCATGCTGATACAGCAGAATGGCAGCTCCATGAGCGGGACAAATTCAACGACCGGGAAATAGTCAGCCGAACCGATCAATCCTTCAAACGGTGTGATCTTAAATATCTGGATCATAAACAGGATCATCTGGATGATGCCGACATACATAGCCCCAATACATAATACCGTTATAAGAGGCGGTGTGTCTGACATCTTTCTTAAAAGGAGCACTATATATCCTATTACGCCTATAGCAAGCAGAACAAAGACCATTGGCAGGGCTTCTGTCCATACAGGCTGATGTATCTCTTTGTTGTAAAGCTGCTTATCCCATACGGCATCCCACTGCACTCCCATCGTTGTGATCAAAGAACCGTAGAACACTGATAGAATCGTTCCGGCAATAACAGTGACAAGATCCATTACTCCAAACAGTTTTGCCTCCGGAGAGCCCGGAAGAAGCTTTTCCGGATACTTAATGGTCCTGACTAGAGCAACGATATTTACGATGAGAAGCTCTGCAGGAAATGTAAGGCACATACAGAGCACGCATATATACAGAATATCCCTTGGCCTGGCAATCCCTCCAATACAGCCTATAACAAGACTTATCAGCACCGGACCCAGACCGAGGATATACGCGAGTCGTGTTTTGTTTTCAAGAAATCTCTGTATCTTCTCTTTCATTTCATTCTGTTAAGTATCCCATCCACATCGATACCGGGATGAGTAGTATATATCTGCAATATCTCTTCAACAAGAGCCCTGTCAACGCGGTTTCTTTCCGCTATCTTCTCAACGCTTTTGTTTGCGTTCATATCCTTGACAATGCTCTTAATGAGAATGTCCATTTCCTTTTGCGGCGGAAGCTTTGCTCCCTTCTTAAGGATGGGTGAAAGATCTACTTTTTCAACCTCCCACTCTCTGCTCTTCTCATCTATCTCCATTATCATCAGGGTTACCGGCTGCGTAAACCGCCTCGGCCCACAGCTTCCGGGATTAAGATAGGTTATCCCATCTTCCGTCTTCTGCTCATACTTGTGAGAATGGCCGTATATAACAAAATCTATACCCGAAAGATCCTTGCGTATATCACTCTTCTTATGTACCATGTAGAAACGATAGTCGCAGATTTCTATCTCCTGCTCATAGGGAATATCCTCTGCCCATTCCTTATCAGCATTTCCACGCACAAAATAGGCCCTGCTCAGCTTTTCGATAGCTTCCATGGTTTCTTTTGAAGCTATATCGCCGCCATGCAGAATGATATCACAGGTCTTGATCTTCTCAGTTACCTCATCCCTTAATAAAGAATGGGTGTCGGATATTATTGCGATCTTCATCTTTGAATTTCCATTAATCCTCATCTAAACATCTTAATATTTCAAATGGGTCATCTGCCTGCCTGAATTCAGGTAAAGGATGACAAGGAATGTGAGGTTCAAATGAAAGCTCGTAAAACCATGTTGCCTGTATGGCCTGCAGCATATTCTATGCTTCCTAGCTGATGATCATCTATAACATTCCCGGCAACACGGATTGTGAACAGATCTCCTATAGTCGCATGGAATATCCTCTCAGGGATCACCCTGGAATCAGAACAGCTGATTATGATTGCATACGGCTCCTGCCCGTTCTTTGCAAAGTGTTCCAGCACAGACGAAGAAACATCAGACTGGAAGGTGTCTGTTGAAATATACTTCTCATTTCCTTCTTTTAGCCGCTTAATAGCTTCTTTGGCTGAAACCATCTCTGCTCCCTTTTCATTCATCGAATTATCAGAAATTCCCACCGTTCCAGCCCCAGTCAGGCGTTGCCGAATACTTGATGTACATATGATCCGGTGCAATACCCAATACATCACCATAAATTTTTGTGATCTCTTCTGTCATCTTCTGGAATGCTGCCTTATTGGGGCCTCCGAAGATCCTTACTTCTATATAGGCTATAGGCTCACTGTTATCACCCCTAAAATATAGATGATAATTATCTTCAAAACCCGTCATCAGCCAGTTCTCACTCTTACCGGGTATCAGTGATATGGCCTGTCCGAGCCTTGTTTTCAGTTCCTTTTCCTGTTCCTCTGTGATCTTAATGCTTACCTTTGAATCAATGAATGGCATGATAAACCCTCCTTATATTATATGTATTGCCCCCTCCTTTCGTCGGCGGCCCTTCGTCGGAACCATCCTGAATTATGCTTCGCATAATGGTTCCTCCTAAGAATTAATACATTGATTCTACCATAATCGGACTTCAATATCAGCATGTCTTTCCTTAAGGGAGCGTATACGGATGTGTTTCTATGGCAGGTATGATACAATGCTTTTATGGACTTAATAATAAAAATATTTCCAATAATTTTTATCGGCATCTTCTTACTGATGTTTTATTCTGTGATCCGTTGGATTGCTGTCTTCATCGCGGACAGAAGCGATATTAAGCGGCGTAAAAAGTATGCCTGGATATATCTTGCCTGCATGGGCATCATGGTCCTTGCTATGCTTGCTGGATTCATCTTTACCTTTGAGCGTAATACAATGTAAATGCTATATTTTTGATCGTTTTCAGAGAGGTGGACATGGCTCTTTATATTGCAGTCTGCGACGATAATGCTGCAGACAGAAAACAAATTGAACGACTGCTCGCTCGCGAAAATACCCTTCAGAAATCTAAGGGAAATCCGTTATACTTTGATTCATTTGGTAATAAAGATTCTCTTATGAAGACCCCAAATCGTTATAATCTGTTTCTTATCACTGCCGCGGAAGATTCGGAGCTTAACGGTTTAGCTATTGCAAATGAGATAAAACAGTTAGGAATAGATGCCCTTATTGTTATGATGTGTACTAAAAAACAATCAGAGGATCTTACAGAAACAGGGTTTACCACGAAGGTCAAACCGATCAGAGCCTCTGATATATCAAAACTTGTCGAAATTGCTGGAGATCATGCGCTAAACAAGGCACAACTTATAGAGATAAGATGCAGTAATACAACTATCTTTGCAAAACCGGAAGAATTCATATGTGCGATCGCAACAAAAAACGGCTTTGGACTCGAAGTATATCTTACTGACGGCAAGAAATATACGGCTACAGATACCCCGGATCAATTTTCGTTATGGATGGATTCGTTCGAAGAGATAGTAAGATGCGGCAATAGTTATGTAAACCGCGAGCATGTAAGATCTCTCTCTGTTTTTCACCTTACGCTTTCCAATGGAATACGGTTGCCGGTAAACCCCTTAGAGCGATCTAAATTTCATGCCTTACATCTCTAAGCTATACAATTTCCATCTACAACCTGACCGACAACGAATCCTTTCAATGTCTCATTATTGCCATCATTAAGGCTATTATTGTTTTGTTCGGGACTGTGTCCAGCGTAAGTACGCGGTTTAACCGGAGGAATAATAGACGAACCGCCGTTTGCTTTCTCAAGTTCGTCATCCGTTATTTTCTCTATCATTTCTTCGCTCCTCTCCATATCCTTTTCCTTGTTTTTTCTGTTTAAAAGATTTACGATCACAATACCCTTACAAACGGATACTCACCGTTCTCCGCTTCAATGGCGCTTTTAGTTAGATTGAACCACGACCTGCAGTTATCAAGTATTATCGCATCCGAAGTTATGACATTTTCCTTATCATACATGCTCTTATCAACATCATAAATGACCTCACACTCTGCCTTCACGCTTGATCCTTCAAACATATCCTCTATCTTGCTGCTCAATCTCTCGGAATTGGATATCGGTGCATCTATCATAAAATGAGCTTCCTTAACTCCTTCTGTTTCAAAAACCTTCCTTATTGCCTCGATAGCCATGTCGGTCTTATCAATGATCCTGTATGTTCCCCTTAATCCCGCGAGATCTCTTATAGTCCCGTCCATGCAGGATAACAGGGTTGATCCTGAAAAGGCGATCTCCAAGGTAATAACTGTATTGAACGTATCTATATATACAACCGAATCCTTCAGTTCATGGACTTCCTTTGCAAGGCGCTCCTCGATCCTGTCTTTTGGGGAAATGCTCCGTGCAAGTGCAAGCCTCTGGCGTTCGGATAACAGATGATGATTTCCAACAAAGGTGGATGCAGGTTTGATCTGATATCCACGGTTGATAAGATAATATAGTTCCTCTCCCGCACGCCTTAACTTTTCAATCTGATCTATGAATTCTTTTTCATCCGAGGAAACATATCCTCTCTTTACCATATCTGGCATAGGATTGTCATCCTCCTCACTTAATCTTTCTTAAATAATTGTTTTTTATATGATACCATAGACATTACATTAAGGTAAAATTATATAAAGCAACCTGAGATAGCTTCTTTTGGTGATAACAATTTACCTCAAGCCGGGGTAAATTTTGAGCCTTAATTTTCGATGTCCCGTGGGGGCATAACAAACTGATCCTCGATATATAGATAGATGCTGAAAGGCTTCTGAAAACATGTGCATCCTGCGCTGATTCCTGCGCTGATTTTTGCATCTACTGATTGCAAATTGATATCATATGATGCAATATTATATTGTAAAGAAATTAAGAAGAAATTAAGAAGAAATTAAGAAGATAAGAAAAATGGATAAGATAAATAAGATAATAGGAGAAGACTATGGCAGCAATAACACTCCGCATACCTGATAGTGAAAAGAAAGAGCTTGATAAAGCGCTTGATGCAATAGGTATGAGTGTGACTACCTTCTATTCAATTTATACTAAGAAATTTCTTAGAGAAAGGCGTATACCATTTGATATAACGGTTCCGGAAGAAGATGACTTCTATTCAGATGTAAATCAGAAACATCTTAAGAAAGCCATTAAAAGACTTGAACAAGAAAACACTAAAGAAGATTAATCGCCTAATTAAGTACTTAATGGGAACTCCTTATACAGGATTTGGAAAACCAGAGCCGCTAAAGTATATACTTTCATGCTATTGTGGCAGATCTCTATGAAAGGAATTATTATAATGTCAAAATCAGAAGCATTACACGAACTATACATAACATGCAAGGACATCAATTTTGATGAAGCAGACGAACTTGTTGTAAATGCAGTAGACACCGAGGAAAAAGGGTTTATACGGACTGCTACGGATTATATTTTGCAACAAAAACAGAAGAAGGTTATTGAAGAAAAGAGGTTTTGATTTGAAAAGATATGTTTTGTTTGCCGAAGTTAATGGGGCAGGAAAAACAACTTTATATCAAACAAGTGATGACTATATTGGTATGCCTCGAATTAATATGGATGAAATAGTTCCTGAATTTGGTTCATGGCGTGTTCCGGCAGATGCTTCCAGGGCAGGAATGTTAGCCGTCAGAAAGATTAAAGAGTATTTTGATTCAGGAGTATCGTTTAATCAGGAGACTACCCTGTGCGGACATATGATATTCAGAAATATAAATAAAGCTAAACAGCTAGGTTATGAGATAGATTTAAACTATGTAGGTCTTGACAGCGTTGAACTTGCATAAGAAAGAGTTGCTATTCGTGTACAAAACGGAGGTCATGGGATACCTGACGAGGATATAGAGAGAATGTACTATGAATCCATTGAAAATTTGGAGCTACTGATACCGATGTGTGAACATGTCAAGATATATGATAATTCACGGTCTTTTGTTAAGGTGGCATCGTTTGCCGGAGGACAATGTATAGATTGTGCGGAGTATATTCCGGAGTGGTGTAAAGCTATAGTGGAAAGGCGCTTATCAATATAAAATGGTTCAATATAAGCTAGCGTATATAAAGTGGTCCAAAGGGTGGTCCGAGGAATTTGATCGGTCCAATAACCTCCTATTTTTCTAATGTTTAAGCGCCTTGACCCCCCCCCCTTCGATTCCGCTACGAGCTGCGTACAAACCCAGTAAACATCAGTGTTTGCTGGGTTTTTGTTTGATGAGCAGCAGATGAGCCTGATCCATTCCAAAAGCCAATACCTCAGTGATATCCCAGGCTATACATTAATATAAACTATATCTTCACTAGGAACCCAGCCTCAATTACTTGTTGCGGATGTTCTCAATATTCTCCATGCTCCCGCCGCCCGCATCGTCGGGATCGCGGAACTCGCCCTTTTCCACCAGTCGCATGAAAGCGTCCACCACGTCCGGCGTCAACTGGGTACCATAAACCGGACTACGAAGCGGAATTAAAGGGATAA
>JAFXVI010000075.1 GCA_017524595.1 Lachnospiraceae bacterium
CGAGACTGGGAAATAAGAATGCGGACACGGGCGGATTTAAATAATCAAATTAAGCAAAAAATAATAAGGCAGTACGAAAAGGCAGAAACAAGGCCGAAAGAGAGCTTTCCAAAGCTAAGAAACAAATAGAGAACGGTGAAAAAGAGTATAACCAGAAGATCTCGGATGGTGAGGCAAAGATTGCACAGGGCAGGGAGGAGATGGAGAGGGAACTTGGTAAAGCAAGAGTTGAACTGCTTGACGCATCCCGAAAACTGGAAGAGGCAGAGGAAACTTTAAATGCGAAGGAAGTAGAATACCGTGAAGGTGAACAGGAGCTTAAAAATGGAAGAAGAAAGCTGGATAAAGGTTGGAATGAGTACAATGAAGGAATAAACAAACTGGATAAAACCTTAAACATTGCCACAATTGATGAGATCATAGAAGTCCTTGTACAGTTTGATGGTACAGAGAGACTTGTTTCCGAACTGAATGTGCTTAAATCGGAGGGACCGCTGGAAAGGGCATATCATTTATTGGCATATTATGATGAGCTTGAAACAGAGCTTGATGATATCGTTATTGGAGCGGAGTTCATAGATACCATAATTGAGACGGGCAATGAAGATAAAGAAGAAAAGATCGTGCCGGAAGATATAGTGGAAGAAATCAAGGCTGTCATCAATGAGTTTGTCGATATAGATGATTTCAGGAGGAATCTGTCAAGGCTGTCAGATGCTAAGAAAGAGCTTGAGGACGGTGAAAAGGAATACAAAGAAGGGAAAGAGGAACTCAGAGCGGGAAGAGAGAAGCTGGATGCAGGATGGAAGGAGTTTGAAGAAGGTAAAAAGAAGTTTGAAGGCGGTCAGGAAGAATACAACAGCAAGGAGGCTGATGCCCTAAAGCAGCTTGCTGATGCAGAAGCCGAGCTGGAAGATGGTAAAAAGGAGGGTGCAAGGCAGCTTGCCAAGGCGAGGGAAACGTATGCTTCCGAAAAGAGGAAAGCGGATGAACAGTTGGCTGATTATACAAAGAAACTTGAGGAGGGAAAGGAAGAGTATAATAAAAGAAAGAAAGAAGGAGAAAAGGAGCTTGCAGATGCTGACCAGGAATACGAGGATGGCAAAAAGCAGGCTTATGAGCAGCTTGATGAGCTGAAAGCGCAAATAGAGGAAGCCAAAAGTTTATCGTGTGAGTGGATTGTACAGACAAGGAACACAAATCTCTATTATATGGAACTGGCATCAACCTGCAAGGTTCTCTTAAGCGTTAGTATTGTCTTTGCCGCCATATACGCTTTGGTCGTAGCTATCGTATGCTTCTTTACAATGGCGATAGTTGTTGAAGAGCAGACTGATCAGATAGGCGTCTGCAAGGCATTTGGATTTTATGTATCCGAAATCCGGATAAAGTACCTTATTTTCGGTGTGACGGCTGCCTTTACGGGAGCCATCATCGGTGATTTCATTGCTCCGTTCGTTGAAAGGCTGATCACAGAATCCCTGAGTGAATCCTACATTTTTGGTATTATTCAGCATAAGCCGGTACTCTTTCCATTTCTGATACTACCTGTGGGAGCGGTGCTTGTCACTTCCTTTGCTGTCATCTGGTCATCCCGGAAGATAATCGCACGTCCGGCTGTTCACCTTCTAAACGGCAGTGATCCGAACAAAAAACCAAAGAAAAAAGCAACTAAGGAAAACAAAGGCGGTATTTATACAAGGCTGATCATTAATAATTTCATGATGGATATGGGGCGAGAGACTGTATCCATTTTCATCATTCTTATATGCTGCGCTCTGATTGGGCTCGGAACAACTATAAGGTTGAGTTATTCAGGGGCAATGGATCAGCAGATTGATGATATACTGATATATGATATAAGCGCCACGATGACCGAGGAGATTACGGAGGAAGAAAGGGATAAGTTTGTTGAAACCATAAGCGGATATCCATATATAGGGGTATGCAAGTCCGGGGGCATTCTCCAGAATGATGAAGGACAGACACTGACGGAGCTCTATTGTGTGGAGGATACTGAGAGTTTTTCCGAATTCTTTGCTTTAAAAGATAAGAAGGGCGAAATCCTGAATGTACCTAAAGAGGGGATACTGGCTACATTAGAGATGAAGGAAAAGGATTCACTTGAAACCGGAAGCAATGTAACGCTGATAAATAAGGATCTGCATAGCGTAGAGGTTTATCCGCAAGGATTCTTTCTTTTGCATATGGGCAAGGTCATTGTAATGAGTTCTGATTATTACAGAGAACTGTATGGTGAGGACCCGGTGATAAACACCTATCTTATAAAGTCAGGAGAGTCAGGAACTGACGCTCTGACGGAGAAGCTTTATAAGCTGGATGGTATATCTGATATAACCAGGACAGATAGTATAATTTCACAATATGCGAATGTGACGGGTCTCTATAATGTACTGGTTCTGGTCGTGCTTGGTTTCTCGATCATACTCTCGTTCATGATCCTATTAAACCTTAGCAATATTCTGGTAAAACACAGGATAAAGGAACTTCTTACTATGCGTGTTAACGGATTTGCATATGTTCAGGTGGTTGGATATCTGGTAAGGGAAATAATTGTGACCACATCACTTGGAATCCTGCTTGGATTGTTGGTGGGAATGCCTGCAACATCTGCAATCCTGCCGGCCATTGAATCGAATGGATTTATGTTTTTAAGAAGGATATTCCCTGCCGCATGGGCGCTTGCCATATCCTGCAATGTTATATTTGCGGTTATCATCAATTGGCTGGCATTTAAGAAGATCAAAAAGGTACCGCTCACCGACATTACAAAGTATTAAATAAGCAGAAAAATAAGCAAGGATAGGATTTGCCATGGAAAAAGTAGTTGTGATAACAGGAGGAAGCAGCGGCATTGGCTTAAATACAGCCAGGGCGCTTGCCTTAAAAGGTTGCCGTGTATATGAGATAAGCAGGAGAGAGGCTGGAACAGATGCAGCCGTCCACATCCGGGCGGATGTGACCGATGAAGCGGGCATCCGTCTGGCAATTCAGCAGGTTGTTGATAAAGAGAAACATATAGATGTTGTTATAAACAACGCAGGGTTCGGTATCTCAGGGGCGACAGAGTATACGGATATCGGGGAGGCTCAACGCCAGTTTGATGTGAATTTTTTCGGAATGGCCCGGGTTAACAGGGTGATCTTACCGATCATGCGCAGGCAGGGATATGGACGAATAATCAATATCAGCTCGGTGGCAGCTAAGATAGCGATTCCGTTCCAGGCATACTATTCGGCGTCCAAGGCTGCAATGACAGCCTATAGCATGGCTCTGTACAGTGAGGTTAAGCCTTATGGGATCGAGGTATGCACTATTATGGCAGGAGACGCTTCGACAGGATTTACGGATGCCCGTGAAAAAAATCTTGACGGCAATGATGAATATGACGGCCGTATTTTACGAAGCGTAGGGGTGATGGAACATGATGAGCTGACAGGCATAACAGCCGGTGAGGCCGGAGAGTATGTGGCAGGGAAAGCGCTTAAGAAAAGAGTCCCTGTTCTATGTACGCTTGGAGGCAAATACAAGCTCTTTGTTTTTTTGACACGACTGCTCCCGACAAAGATCATCGTTGAACTGGTCGGTAAAATATATGCATAAAACGGAGGTATTCTAAATGGCTGAAAAGGTATGGCAGGAAACGCTTGAGGCGCTAAGGAGGAATCCGAGTTACAGCGGTATGTTCCATATGATGGAAAGATTCTCGGATGATACTGCTGCCGAGGTGAGCGACATAAATAACAATGCGGTAAAAAGAACCTACAGGGAATACATTGAAATGTCTATGGCGGCCTGTGGCGTCATGGAGAAGAAAAGACCGTCCGGCGATGTTGTCGGACTCATATACGATACCTGTATGGACTGGCCGGTTTTGCTCTGGGGTATCCTTATGTCGGGTCAGATACCGCTACTGCTGAATCCTGCGCAGAGACCCGAGCTGCTTAATTCCATAATGGCAGAAGCACGTGCGACCGCATATGTTGCTGCAAAACCCGTAACGGACAGCCCGCTTCAGTTCATAGATGCCATGGAAGTTCTCTCGGGAAGTGAGCCGGGGGAAGAGAGATGGGGTGAATACATAGCGCTCTGTACTTCCGGTACCACCGGAAACAGCAGGATCTTTCTTTATAACGCAAATACCATAGCAAATCATATATTAAGCTTTGATGAGGCCAAGCAGATAAATCCGGATATGCCTTTTATCGAGGATAAGCCCTGTAAGCTTCTTGCATTCCTGCCATTTCACCACGTTTTTGGTTTCTCGGTGGTCTATCTTCTGTACGCCTGCACGGGAAAGGTTCTTGTATTCTGCCGTGACAAGTCAGTGCAGACCATCCTTGGAACCTGTTCAAAATTTGGCGTAACGCATCTTTACTGTGTGCCCATATTCTTTAATGCGCTGGCAGACGGCATTGCTAAGAAGCTTAACGGCAGATCACTTAACCCTGTCATCAAACACATCATCAAGAAGAAGACACTGGGAACAAAAATCCGTTCCATGATAACCGGCGGCGGTTATGTTCCCGCAAAGACGCTGGAAATATTAAATGATATCGGATATCCTCTGTGTAACGGTTTCGGAATGACGGAGACGGGCATCATAGCCGTTGAAAAGTCACTTGATCCGGAGCAACGTAAGAAAGGGAGTATAGGCGAGCCATTCTCGCTTACGGAATACAGAATAGGTGATGGAACGACAGATGAGGGTGAACTGTTCATCCGTGGTGAAGCGCTATATTCAGCATGCATGATAGACGGAAGGATCGTTCCCCGTGATAAATCTGCATGGTTTGCGACAGGAGACATTATAAAGAGGACGAAGGATGGTCTGTTTATATGCGGACGTGTAAAGGATGTCATTGTAAATAGCGGAGGTGAAAATATCTATCCGGATGAGATAGAGAGTCTGTTTGCAGAGCTTCCCGGTGTAAAAAATTCATGTATCATCGGTGTGAAACACGGGAGCAGCGAGGATGTTGCCATAGTTTCACATAGGGGCGAGGACTTTGATGAAGGGGCATATCTTAAGCAAATAAAAGAAATAAATGAGACTCTTCCTATAGGCGAGAGGGTAAAAAGAGCTTTCATCAGCAATGAGGCGCTTCCTGTTTCCGGCAGTATGAAGGTTATGCGAGGTAAGCTTAAGGATAATATTGACGGTTTTATAGAACTGCCTCTTTCAGACAGGCAAAGAAGATTGGATGAAACAAATAAATGCATTGTAAGTGAAAATGTTTCTAATCCGGGTGAACAGGTTAAGGCGGATGAAATGAATGAAAATGAGCTTGTAAAGATCAGGGAGATAATCCGCGACATCATCGCTGAAACACTCAATTACAGCGAGGAGGAAAAGGCCTCAATATCCTATACCGATTCCCTGGTTGAAGATCTTGATATGAACAGTGTCGATCTGTATAGCTGTGTGGCTGAATTTGAGAACAGATATGGAGTTGTCATTGTTGACACGGATATTGCGGGATTTACCGATATCAATAAGATTGCAAGGTATATCTATGCCCTTCTCCATGGTATTGATATACACAATTCCGAAGATGATATTCCTGCGAGAGAAATTTTAAAAGAAACCAGGTCCCACGACAGTATGAATGCCGGGGATAATTTGAGAATAACTGATTTTGCAAAGAGCCATGAATACAGGGAGTTTAAAGACAGAATGGAAGCGATCCTGTCAGACGGTTTTAATCCATTTTTCATTCCTCATGACAGCACCGTCAGGGATACATCCGTTATCCATGGCGAGTCCGTTATAAACTTAGGATCATATAACTATCTTGGTATGTCCGGGAATAAGGAAGTGGAGCAGGCTGCCATAGAAGCGATCAGGGAGTACGGCACTTCGGCCAGCGGTGCCCGTATCCTTGCCGGAGAAAAGACGCTATATCGGGAGTTGGAAAGGGCTATAGCCGACTGGAAGCATACAGAGGATGCTATCGTATGTACCGGTGGGTGGGCTACTAATGTGGCTTTCGTTAGCTGCTTCATGCATAAGGGCGACCTTATCATTTATGATGAATTGTCTCATAATTCACTGACAGAGGGCATCAGGCTCTCCGGTGCCGACAGCAAGATATTTGCGCATAACAACCTAAATATGCTCGAAAATATACTTAAGAAGGTAGAGGGCAGGTACAACAAGGTTCTCATCATAGTTGAGGGTGTTTACAGCATGGATGGAGATATAGCACCCATCCCTGAATTTGTCAGGCTTAAGAAATTGTATAAATGCTTTCTGATGGTAGACGAAGCTCACTCAAGCGGCGTGATAGGCAAGCATGGCGGTGGCTGCGATGAATATTTCGGTCTTAAAGATGATGACATCGATATCAAATACGGGACGCTTTCCAAGGCGCTTGGAACCTGCGGAGGATATGTTGCTGCAAGCAGGGAAATAATAGAATACCTTAAATACAGTATGAACGGTTTTGTGTTCAGCGCCGGTATCGCACCTCCGCTTGCTGCAGCTTCAATGAAGGCGATTGAGATCATCCGCCGTGATAATAGCGCAGTCACCAAGCTTCATGAAAACATAGCCTGGTTTGTAAAAAGGGCAGGAGAGGCCGGCATGGATACCTGTTTGGCAGGCGAGAGTGCTATAGTTCCGGTTATGATCGGTAAGGACGCGGATGCTGTCAGGATATCTTCGAAACTTCTTGAGAAAGGTGTTTTTGTTCCGCCTGCCATGTACCCGGCTGTTCCCAGGGGAAAGAGCAGACTGAGATTCACTATCTCATCAACTCACAGCATCGAACAGCTTGAGAAGGCGATCAGTGAGCTAGAAAAGCTCATGGAGTCAATTGATGGTGCATCACGCTGAAATTATACATAACAGTGAAAACAGGCCCAAATGGATGGCCACTGTGTTATACAGGATGACCAGAACAAAATACTTGATCTTTATACTAAAGCGGATGTGATCATATGGAGTTTTCCTTTATACTGCCAAAGAGGAATACTTAAGAGGAGTGAACACACAATGAATATAAAAACAGAGCGTCTTATAATATCGGAATTCAGCCATGATATGGCAATAGCGGTACATAAGAATTCCATTGATGAGGATACAAGACGTTTTTTACCTGATGAAGTTTTCGAAACAGTAGAGGACGCAGAGGAAACAATAGAATTTCTTATGTCGCAATACGGAGGAGCAGAGGGACCTTTAGTATATCCTGTCATTTTAAATGATGGCACAAATATAGGATATGTGCAAGCGGTTCCCATAGAAGATGATAATTGGGAGATAGGATATCATATAGGTAAAGCTTACACATGCAAGGGATATGCAACTGAGGCAGTAAGGGCATTTTTACCTGTTATCATGAGTGATCTGGGTATAAGCAGGATCAGCGGAATATGTGTTAAAGAGAATGTTGCATCGTGTAAAGTGCTTGAAAAGGTCGGATTTACTCTGGTTTACGAAGGTATCGGATGCTATCAGGGTAAGGAAAGAGAAATACATCAATATGTATTTGAAGATTAAAATGAAATATATGTTTATCAGAAGATGGCATGAAGATGTACAAAGGATGGATGGAAAATGAGAATGATAATTCATGATCTGGATGAGGATTTTAATGAACGGCTTAAAACCAAATCTGAAGAAGTGATATGGGCCGACGGTAAATATGCCCCGTGTCAGGGCTGCTTTAATTGTTGGACAAAAAATCCGGCAACCTGTAGCCTGAAAGATTCCCTGCATGAAATGTGCAGGGTAGTCGGACAGGCAGATGATGTTGTGATAATCACGGAGAATTGTTACGGTGAGTACAGTCAGGCGGTCAAGAATATCCTTGACAGAACAATAGGTGTATCAACTCCCATGAGTACATATCGCGGGGGAGAAATGCATCATACTCTTCGATATGGAAAGAAGGGAAAGCTTAAAGTGATCGTTTATGGGGATGTAAGTGATAATGAAAAGGCAACATGGAAATTAATGACAGAAAGAAACCGGATAAACCACGGTTATCAGTTAAAGGAGCTTGTATTTGTGGATTCCATCGCCGATCTGGAGGTGTCTAAGATATGAAAACTGTATTCATAGATTGCAGTCCCAAAAGAAAGTTTTCTGCATCGGGATTTATTGCCGTCATGACAAGTCTTTTTGTGTTCGGAAGCAAAAAAAAGATGAAACTTCGTACAAAATCAGATCATGAAGGTATTCTGAAGGAGCTGGAAGATGCAGACGCGGTTGTATTTTCAATGCCACTTTATGTGGACGGTGTACCGTCACATGTTCTTCCGTTTCTAAAGGAAATGGGAGGGTGGTGCAGGAATAATAATTCTCATATCAGAGTATATGTTATTGCCAATAACGGTTTCATCGAAGGAAGACAGAATGAGCCGCTCATGCAGGTTATTGAGAATTTCTGCTTAAGGAGCGGGATAGAATGGTGTGGAGGACTTGGGATCGGTGGCGGTGTCATGATGAATGTGATGAGGATAGTGATCGTTGTTCAATTAATACTCACGCTTATAAGTCTGATTTTCACCGGTATCAGTACCGGAAATTTCTTTGATGGACAGATTCTGCTGGGATTTCTTAAGAGTCTTGCAGAGGTATTGTTCTTCGGATGCAGTATCATCATGTTTGATATCTGGCTTGCAACATGTATCAACGGAAAAAAGGAATATGGAAAGCATTACACAAGGATCATGGTTCCATCATTTTTGTTCATTATTTTTGCTGATATATTCTTTACGATCATATCTATAGTAAAGGGTGGTATTTTCCGGGGATGGTTTTCAAAAAAGAGGCCGGCATCTTATAAAGATTTTTAAAGAGGATTGACAGATAATTAAGGTAGTATTATATATAAAGAAAATTGGTATATTTACAACAGGAGTTTTTATGTCATTAAGTGTGGTGAAATAACCAACGCAAGTTTATATTGCAGGGTTGAGTTTTCGGCATTGCCGATGACTTGGATTACTATGCTTAATATCATGTAATATTTGGAACAGCACATTTTAGCCTGTTCTGAATAGGAAGTATAAGAATAATATATAAGACCATTATATAAGACCATGATATCTATGCATATGGATATTGTGGTCTTAGTTTTTGAAAGGATATAAAAATGAATACTGAAAATCAGATAGAATTTAATAAAGTTAAGGAAATATGGTCAGAACTCGCTGTTACTGACTATGCCAAGGATAAGATTAAAGAAACATGGGTATTTACGGATGAAACAAGGTTAAGGAAGGAGCTTCGCGACACGACAAACAGCAGGAGGATGATAGAGAAACTTGGCGAACCGCCCCTTCAGAATGTTTCTGAAATGAAAGAGATACTCGATATCGCAAAAAAGGGTAACTGCCTGACGCCATATCAATTAACAAGGGTTGAGAATATCCTGGTTGCCGTAGACAGAATTAAGGATTATCTTAGCCGGGGCAGACATTATGAGAATTCGCTGGCTTTCTATGATGAAAACTTTAATCCGATTCCGGAGCTTAAAGAGGAAATAGTAAGACAGATAAGAAATGAGGCTGTTGATGACAAGGCGACAAAAGAACTGTTTGATATAAGGAGTAATATCGTATCAACAGAAGATGCGATGAAACAGAAGGCCGAGCAGGTCATTAGAAATAATAAGGATTGTATGGCGGATACATATTACACCTTACGGAACGGAAGAGTATGCGTTCCGGTAAAGAAGGAATGCAAGTTTAAAGTCCCGGGAAGCGTGATCGATAAATCTTCGACCGGAAGTACCTTTTTTATAGAACCGACGGGAGTTGCCAAACTGTTTGAGGAGCTTCAGCTGTTTGAGATCGATGAAGAGAATGAAGTATATAAGATCCTTTATGCTTTGACAGCTTTTGTATCCGATTGCATACCGGTCATGGAAGAAAATATAAAGATGATAGAGAAGCTTGATCTTATCTTTTCCAAGGGCAGGTTAAGTCTTGAACTTGACTGCAGTGAACCCGTGATCAATACAGAAAGAAGGATTGCATTAAAGGAGGCAAGACATCCTCTAATGGATAAGGAAATAAACGTTCCGCTTGATTTTGCAATGGGAGATGACATAAGGGGTGTTGTTATAACCGGCCCCAATACGGGAGGTAAGACGATTGCCATAAAGACAGTGATGCTTAACAGTATAATGGCTCAGTGCGGTCTTCATGTTACATGCAAGGAAGCTGACATATGTATGAACTCTGACTATCTGTGTGACATAGGTGATGGGCAAAGCCTTTCCGAGAATCTCTCTACATTCTCGGCGCACATTAAGAATGTGCTGGATGTTTTAAGCCATGTAAACAGCGACAGCTTTGTGATAATGGATGAACTTGGTTCCGGCACGGATCCTGCAGAAGGAATGGGTATAGCTGTTGCGATCCTTGAAGAACTCAGGAAGAGCAAGGCAAACTTCCTTGTTACAACCCATTACCCGGAGATCAAGGATTATGCGGAAAGAACGGAGCATATTGTTAATGCAAGGATGACCTTTGATAAGGAAACCCTTAAGCCGACATACAGGATGCTTGTCGGGGAAGCGGGCGAGAGCTGCGCCTTTTACATAGCGGACAGGCTGGGCATGCCTGAGAATATGTTAAAGACTGCTGTGGAAGCAGCTTACGGCGTAGAAGCGGTAGAGGGATATCGTTTCAGTAATACGGGCAGTATGAAAAAGCAGAGTAAAGGTAAGATCAGAAAGACCAAAAAGGCTACCGTAGATGCGTCTATGGCAGATATGTATTCGATAGGCGATTCGGTCATGGTCTTTCCAGAAAAGAAGATAGCTATAGTATGTGAACCGGTTAATGAAAAGGGAGTTCTAAGGGTGCAGATGAGGGATAAGAAGATCTGGATAAACCATAAACGTGTGAAGCTTCATGTTAAGGCTGACCGGCTGTATCCCGAAGATTATGACTTTTCGATCATCTTCGATTCAGTGGAAACCAGAAAGAAGAGACATGATATGGATCGGAAGTTTACACAGGAGACAATAATATATTCCGATGACTGATCACCTTTATATCTGTTATTCTCTTAGTGTAGCAAAAAAGAAGATTTATATTGAAGGGAGAGGTAAAATGGGAGAAAATAATAAGCAGAACAAGTTAATGGCAGCGGAAGATATTTGTGATAAGTGTACCTTGGGCAAGCAGAACAGGTGCGCACATGCATATTATTATCACTGCGACAGCTAGGGTCAAAGCCTTGATATGGAGGTGTTATGAATATTACAGTTATCAATGGAACAGAGATAAAAGGTGTCACTTTCAAAATGAAAGAGCTTTTTTTGGAACATCTGAGAGATAAGGCGGATATAACGGAGTTTTATCTGCCTAAGGATTGTCCTTCATTTTGTATGGGGTGCAAAACCTGTTTTCTGAAGGATGAGCATAAATGCAAGGATCGTGAATATGTTGAAAAGATTGAGAATGCGATGCTTGAGGCGGATTTACTTATATTTACTTCACCTGCTTATGTCTTTCATACAACAGGAGCTATGAAAACAATGCTTGATCATTTTGGCTATCGTTGGATGCCGCATCGACCTGCTAAGGAGATGTTTGGAAAAAGAGCCGTGATCATCACGCAATGTCTTGGATCTGGAGAGAAATCTACAGCTAAAGATATAAAGGACAGTCTTTCGTGGTGGGGGATTAGTGATATCAGGGTCATATCCTTTAAACTGATGTCTGAGATTGATTGGAACAGGATTCCCAAGAAGCGGCGGGTTGTTTTTGAAAAGAAGCTATATAAATCAGCCGATAAAGTCAGGAATATTGACTATACAATACCTGCAAGGAGTTCACTACCAGTCAAGCTGAAATTCTATATGGTCAGGATGCTTCAGACAGGACTTGGAAAAACTGATCCTGAATACACAGATTATAAATATTGGAAACAAAACGGATGGATAGATGATGTCAGACCTTGGAAACAGTAGTACTTTGACAGTAAGGATGATGAGATATGGAAGTAATTAATTATTTTACAAGTGATAAAAAAGATCATTGGCTGGGTGAGATACAGAAAAGCGTATGGGGTGCGGGAAAATACCTTTATGAATTGCTTAGTGACCATAAACTGAAAGGATTATGTGGGGAATCAACCATGGTATTCCTGCTTGTTGAAGGGGATGAACTGCTTTCGTTCTGCACCTATGCGGAACAGGATGAAGTACGTGAGCCTTCATTAACACCGTGGGTTGGATTTGTGTATACCTTTCCTGAGCACAGAGGAAAGCGGCTTGTGGGTAATCTTCTTAAAAAGGCATATGACCTGGCAAAAAACTACGGACATAAGTATATTTACATTTCTACGGGTGAAACCGGATTGTATGAGAAATACGGATACAGTTTCTGGAAGATGATGAAGAATGTTGAAGGTGGAGACAGTCGAGTATACAGGATTGAAATAGTGTAAGTGTGATCTTTTTACAAACAGGGTGAATAATATGGCTAATATTCATGAAGAAAAGGCAGTAGAATACTACTCTAATAATTTCAATTGTTCACAGGGAGTTTTTACGACTTATGCGATCGAACATGGTATAGATGAAAAACTGGCATTACATATTGCCACAAATTTCGGCGGTGGAGCAAGAAAAGGTGAAATGTGCGGGGCTGTGTCCGGTGCGCTTATGGTGTTGGGACTTTTGTATGGACATTCGGAAAGCAATGATATTGAAACCAAGTCAAAATCATATGCTATGGCTGAAGATTATATGAACAGATTTATCGAAAAAAACGGCAGTGTTGTGTGTAGAGAGCTGTTGGGTTATGATCTTTCAAAACCGGATGAACGTGAAAAAATAGTGGAAAAGAATCTTTTTCGAACCTTATGCCCGGAAATGATAAGAAGTGCGGTCAGTATACTTGATGAGTTGTTGGATGAATACGAAAAAAAAGATTAAAACCAAATATATGTATATTATAATTTCTTTAATACTGATCATCATCATATTTGCCATAATTCCTCCGAGTACCGGGAAACTGCCCAAGGGCCATGCGCCCACAGCACTATCTATGAGGATGGAGAAAGGACACGGGAAATACTGGAGAAAATGTTGGGGAAGGAATAATAAAAGATAAGAGGGTAATACTATCAGGACAGGAAAAAAGTTCAGAACATGACATACAGTTGTCGTGTTAGGCTTGATAGAATATATGAAGAAGTTGATCAACAGACTAATATAAAACCAGCGATCAGGAAGTTATAGAAATGGAATTTACAAGAAAAGGAGATTTTTTATGAAGGATTATATTGCATTTTGCGGATTGGACTGTGAGTTTTGCGAGGCCCGTATTGCCACGGTTAACAACGATGATGACCGCAACAGGTTGAAGGAAATATGAAAGGACAGATAGAAAACGTGGGAAACAAAGCACTGGTCGTGATCGACATTCAAAATGACATTACGAAAAATTACAAGAAAATCATAGATAAGATCAATGAGGCCATTGACTGGGCTGTGACAGAGAATATGCGAGTCATCTATGTAAAACATAACAACCTGTCACCGGGAACCAGAACCTTTAAGCCTGATACGAAAGGAGCCGAACTGGTTCCGGAAATGAAGGTGGTTTCCGAGAACATATATGTTAAGTCAAAGTCAAATGCGCTTACAAGCGAAGAATTCGTGAGATTTATAGAGAAAAACGGACTGGATGAGTTTTATATAACAGGCGCGGATGCTACCGCCTGCGTGAAATCAACGTGTTTCAATATGACAAAGTCAGGGTATACGGTACATGTGATATCCGATTGCATAACAAGTTATGATCTGAAGAAGCTGGACGAAATGTATACCTACTATGCGAGCAAGGGCTGTGAAGTAAAGGAGCTTAAAGACTATCAGTCTTGAGGAGGAAGTCATGGAGTATATCAGAGTCACTAAGGAAAATCTCGAAAATGAGCATATCTGCTGTGCCATTTCAAACAATAAGGATGTGCAGGTATCATCGAAAAAGGCGTGGCTTGCTGACAGATTTGATGAAGGACTTGTGTTCTTAAAAAGTGTGGAGCGTGGGAAGTGTTTTATCGAATATATCCCGGCGGAGTATGCATGGAATCCCATAAGCGCCCCAGGTTATATATACATAGACTGTCTGTGGGTTTCGGGATCTCTCAAGGGACACGGATATTCAAGCGACCTTCTTTCTGAATGCATCAGGGACAGTAAGGAAAAGAGAAAGACGGGGTTATGTATTCTGGCGGCAGCAAAGAAGAAACCGTTTCTTGCTGATCCGAAGTTCCTGAAATACAAGGGTTTTGAGGTAAGTGATGAAGCTGATAACGGCATTCAGTTATGGTATCTGCCTTTTGAAAAGGATGCAGAAATCCCGTCTTTTAAGGAATGCGCAAAGCATCCCCATATTGATGAAAAGGGATATGTGCTATTCTATACGAACCAGTGTCCGTTCAATGCGAAGTATGTGCCGGTCCTTGAAGAGACTGCAAAGAATAATGGAATACCCTTCAAGGCAGTGAAGATCGAGAGCAGGGAGGCTGCCAGGAATGCGCCGACTGCGATCACTACATACGCACTTTTCTGTGATGGGGAATACGTTACGAATGAACAGATGAACGACAAGAAGTTTTTGAAGCTTGTAAACGGGTGACCTTGATCTGAAGAATATACCAATCTGTGCAGAACCGGCTGAAATCAGTGCGATTTCAATTTTAAATAGGGTTAGCCTTCTATTAGGAAGTCCGAATCGTTCCTAAGAGGAGGCTAAAAATAAATATATTTTTTTTATAAAGAACATGACACATTGTTGTCTTGTTTACTTTGATAAGATATAGAAAGGAGATCAAATGAAGATAGACAGGCTGATCGGAATACTATCTATACTGCTGCAGAAAGATATGACAACGGCTCCGGAGCTGGCCGGTTATTTTGAGGTGTCCAGAAGGACGATCAACAGGGATATCGAAGCTCTATGCAAGGCTGGAATACCGATACAGACATCTCAGGGAGCCGGAGGAGGTATCAGCATTATGAATGGATACCGGATGGACAGGACACTGTTGACATCCCGTGATATGCAGATGATCCTTGCAGGACTTAGAAGTCTGGACAGCGTGAGTGGAAACAGATATTACGGACAGCTGATGGAAAAGATCCAGGCAGGTTCCTCCGAATTTGTAAACGGCAGGGATTCTATCCTGATCGACCTGTCCTCATGGCACCGGGATACACTTGCGCCGAAGATAGGCCTTATACAGGATGCAATTGAGCTGGGGAAGAATATCAGGTTTGACTACTATTCACCGGGCGGCCAAACAAAAAGGGAGATAGAGCCATATTTTCTGATCTTCAAATGGTCCAGCTGGTATGTATACGGTTTCTGCCTGATGAGGAAGGATTTCAGGTTGTTCAAGTTGAACCGGATGATCGGTATCGTACATGGAGAGAGCTTTGAAAGAAGAGCCGAGATTCCTTGGCCGGAGCTGTCGAATGAAAAGATCTTTTCTGCTGTGGGAAGAGTTAAGGCGGTTTTTGATCCGTCCATGAAATGGCAGCTTGTTGAGGAGTACGGTGTTCGTTCCTTTGAAGAGCAATCGGATGGAACGCTTCTGTTTGAACATGAATATGCGGACGAAGATGGTCTTATATCATGGATGCTTTCCTTCAGGGATAAGGTGACCGTGATCGAACCGGAGTCTGTTAAGGATAAGTTGTATCAGATCGCATGCGATATGATAGAGAAATATAAAAGGACAGATTATAAAAAAAGTAGCCATTAGGAAATCCACAGGCTTTTTTGATATAATAGTTTTATTGAAGTCTGATTGCAAGGCAAAATAATACTTGATAGTATATTCATGATGTATTGATAGTGGAGGTTTTCTCGGAATGAAGACAGAATATAATAAACAGCTGGGGAATAGTATGAAAAAAGCTGTTCTTTCCACACTGATCAGTTTTATCCTGCTTACAGCACTTTACTATATTATACTTCAGCATGACCTCGCTGATGATAAAGAACGATATGGTTATATTGCCAGGAATCAGGCTGAGCACATAGTTACTACGATAGATTGTGTAATGTCGCGAACTAATACGCTGAAAACTCTGATAAAGGAAAACAACGGGGATACAACCTGGTTTAATAATGTTGCCAAAGATATCTATATTTCCATACAGGATGAAACAGGGGTCTCTCCCAGAAATTTTGCGATCGCACCGGGTGGTGTTGTATCTGATGTATACCCACTTGACGGAAATGAAGAACTTATCGGATTTAATTTTATGGATACAAGCCGTGAAGGAAATCTTGAGGCAAAAGAGGCGTACGAAAACGGTAAAACCATAATTACAAATCCTTTTGAGCTGATTCAGGGAGGGATCGGTATGGGCGGCAGAGCGCCGGTAGTACTGCAAAACGATGATAACACTTCCCTTTGGGGACTTGTAACGATTACAATTGATTTTGATAATCTGATAAAAGTACTCGGACTGGATAACCTGCAGGGCATGGGAGTGGATTATTCACTGTCGTACATTGATCCGGACGGCAGAGCTCAATTCATGTACGGAGATCGTAATCTTGGAAACAATACAGTGAAGACACAGTTTAGCGTTCGTAATCTGACGTGGGAAATTGACGTGAAACCAAGTAAAGGATGGGTTTCAGTATGGGATATCGTTTTTTCGATGTGTATCATTTTGATCATTTCATGTTTTGCCGGGATTTTGGAAAATGTGAATTCGATCGTGGATGGTTGGAAGGGGCATATCGTTGATAAGATGTCTATCTCCATCGGACATGCATCACATCGTGAGTTCCCCGATATGACAATCGAGGAGCTTGGCAAAACCGCTGACAAAAAGATGTATGAGGCTAAAAAAGAGTATTATCAAAAACATGACAGAAGGAGAAGGATTTAGCACGTATTCAATATGAATGCTTTGATCATTAATTGCAGTCCTGTTCGTACAGGAGCAACAGCTGAAATAGTAAGAATAGTTACAGAACAATTATCTGCTAAATACAGTGTCAGGAGCATATGTATAGATGATTATTCATTTCTGTTCTGCAAAGGATGCCGGTCTTGCCACAAAACAGCTAAATGTTTTATGAGTGATGCAGCCGTTATTCAGAGCATTATGGACGAATATGATGCGGCAGATATGATCGTGTCTGTATCTCCTTCTTATTGGGCGGATATTCCCGGGCAATTTAAGGCTTTTATAGATCGGTGTACTCCCTGGTGCAATACACATGAGCCGCATGCAACCATCAGATCCGGGAAAAAAGGATATGTTATTGCTTTGAGAACCGGACCGAGCATGCCCGAATGTGAGAGGATCATCGGAAGCATAGAACATTTTTATGGACATCTTGAAATAGAGTGTATGGGACATTTGGGACTGACATCTATCGAATACAAGGAAAATGTCGAGCTAAGAAGGAAGGAAATCATAGATTTTTGCTCGAATATCTGAATATGTAAAGCTTCTAAAGAACGCATTGATGTGAAAGATGTATGGGAGGAAAAATATGTCATCAAGTAAGGATTATTTGGATTTTATTTTGGAACAGTTATCAGAACTGTCTGATGTAACATATAGAGTGATGATGGGAGAATACATCATCTATTATCGCGGTAAGGTAGTTGGTGGGATTTATGATGACAGGTTTCTTGTGAAAAATATCAAGGCGGCTGCAGCTATGATGCCTGATGCAACACTTGAACTGCCGTATGAGGGAGCAAAGGAAATGCTGCTTGTGGACAACATCGAAAACAAGATATTTTTGAGAGAGCTATTGGAAGCAATGTATGATGAGCTTCCGGCACCGAAGAGAAAAAAGTGACTGCTGCAAAGGGAGTAATGACATGACACTTAATGACCTTGAACAGATACTGTTTCAGTATCAGGATACAAAATACGCTGATTTTACCGCCAAATTGATACCTAATCTGACCAGAGATAAATTTATCGGTATCCGTTCTCCGGAATATAAAAAGATTTTGAAGCAGATCAAGGATGATCCGGTGATACCCGGATTTCTTTCAACGCTACCGCATAAATGGCACGAAGAGAACTGTCTTCATGCGGCATTGATAAATAAGATCAAGGATTACGATGAGTGCGTGGATGCCTTGGAGCAGTTTATGCCATATATTGATAACTGGGCAGTTAATGATTCCATAAATCCCGCCTGCTTTAAAAAGCACAGAGAGGAACTGATCGGTAGGGTGCAATCCTGGATCTCATCAGAGGCCACATTTACCCGTCGGTGCGGGATGAAGATATTGATGGCTAATTATTTGGATGAGGATTTTAAGCCCGGGTATCTTGACCTTCCGGCTGATCTTCGTTCGGATGAGTACTATGTAAATATCATGACAGCATGGCTATTTTCCGAAGCATTGGTCAAACAGTGGGATGCCGCAATTGTTTACATTGAAACTCACAGACTTGATGCATGGACAAATAACAAGGCGATCCAGAAAGCCTGCGAGAGCTATCGTGTCACTGACGAAAGAAAAGCCTATCTTAAAACGCTGAAAGTAAAGACGCCTAAGAAAGTATAATCTCTGGTTATCTACAATCTGTATTTTAGGACCTTCTTCGGACATGAATCAATACATGCACCACATTGGATGCATTCAGTACATTTGGGATTGGTTCCATCCGATACCATTGATTTTACATCGAGCCCCATCGGACAGGATCTGTTACATTGTCCGCACCCAATACAGGCGTTTTTATCGGCTTCGATATGTATCTGAGGCAGGTGAAGTATCCTTCCCAGCGTACTTCCTATGACCATAAAGGGTGCCATCCAGCAAATATAGTGACAGGATGCCCGTTTTCCATGTATCAGTGCGGGAAGTACAAGTAACATTATTACGCCATAGTATATAACATAGTTGTATATGCCTGATACCGAAATTCCGTGATCTGTCATATAGAAGGGATCGATCGTAACATCATTTTTCCCAAGGATGAAAGTAACAACGATCGTGACCATCCAAATGATCCATATCATATATTTTATCCTGTTGCGCCATCCTTGTTTTGCAGGATCCGGTTTGCACATAAACAGACATTCCTGCAGTCCTCCTGCAGGACACAGATATCCGCACCATACTCTTCCAAAGAACATGGAAAAAACAAACATGGAAGCAAATACAATAAAGCTGCCGTTCATTATATGCTCTGACGCTGCCTGGATGATCAGGTAGGGTGAGAAATACCATATAGTGATCGGGAATAAAAGAAATGAAACTATCAATAAAGTTTTTCTGATCTTTTGTCTCATTATCTGGCCTCCAGTCTAAGCATCTTTTTTGCCTTGGTGCACCATTTAAGATACGCTTCGTAGCTGTCTATTCCAAAAGTAACGGTAAGATAGTAGTATAAATGATCTTCATTCTTCATGTTATTTTCCAGATTTTTGCAATAAACTTTCAGAAGTTCCAGATCTGTTTTGATCTGTTTTTCAAAGTTCTCTATATTATGAAGCGCGGTTTTTCTGCTTCCGGCTCCCGAGAAGAACAGCTTCAAGAGTGTTTCATACCTTAACTCATTTATCGCCAGATCTTCATTAAGCCATTCCTTAAGAGCTTCTTTTCCTTCTTCCGTAATGTGATATGTTATCTTCTCGCGTCCACCGACAGAAGTATCGCTGCTTTGTATAAGTTTGCGGGTTTGCATATCTTTTAGTGACGGATATATGTTACCGAAGCTTCCCTTCCAGAAAAAGCTTATTGCTCCGTCGATGCGTTTTTTGATATCATAGCCGGTAAGATCTTCATGAAAGAGAAGTCCAAGGATGACCATATCAATTTTTTTTTCTCGTGCCATATCGCTCTCCTAAATATATCAAAATGATATATCTGTGTGCTATATAATAATCAGCTTCATCCCTCATGTCAACAGTTTTAAACAGATTAAGTGAAAAACAACCTCAAATCCGTGCAGGATGGAACCGGGTTTTATTGTTTGATATAATCTGTATATCAATAATTGCGAAAATACCGGAGAGGAAGGCTGCCATACCTTCAATTAAAGGGTGTTGGTATTGTAAGTATGCGGATTTCCATCTTAAGGAGGAACGTGCTCTTGAGGTTGGAATATGTAAATGGCCTAAGAAAATGATCGAGTAGATGAGGCCATTTTGGAAGAGAAAATCTACTTTCCAAAAAACTATATTTTGAAAGCGGATTTTTTGGGGTAAAACTGCAACATTCTTGATTTTACGTGATAAAAAGAATATAATAGTTGTTACAAATCTATTATTCAAGGAGAGGGTTCTTATGGCAAAATCAAATGTTAAGAAATCCAGGAAAGCGAAGGGTGCGAAGGGGAAGTCGGGACTCAATATGCGCCTTACGCTCATTATGTTTGCATTGATTCCCCTTGTAGTATCTTCAATTACGATAGGTATGGTTCTTATTAGAGAGAGCAGTACTGAAATGAAGAATTATACCCATAATTCACTCGTACAGGTTGTGGAGGATGTGGGTAACGCCTTCGATACCATGACTCACAGAAATGAGGAGTTCCTTAAAGCATATACTACTGCTCCTATAGTCATGGAAGCACTGCATAATCCGGATGACCCGGATATTCAGGCTAAGCTTCAGCAGTATACCCTTGATTATTTCGGTCAGCTTAACGGCTGGGAGGGTATATATCTTGCGGATTGGACCTCGTTTGTACTTGCACATCCCGCGCCTCCGGTTGTAGGCAAGCCGCTCAGAGAAGGCGATGCTCTTAAGGCACTGCAGGATGCAATGCTTGGTGCGGGCGGTGATGTATATAATACGGGCATTATGGTAAGCCCTGCATCCGGTCAGCTTATCATGTCGATGTATTACCCGATCTTTGAGGACGGGCAGCCCATCGGTTATGCAGGGTGCGGTACTTATGTTTCGACTGTTGCTGAGGGAATATCGGATGTATCCGGCCTTAACTTAAGCAGTGCCTATGTATACTTTGTAGATAATCAGGGAACCATGCTCCATCATCCCAATGTGGAAAAGATCGGTCAGCCGGTTGAGAATGAAGCGGTCAAGGGACTGGTTGCAAGGCTTGAGAAGGGAGAGCATCCCGAGCCTGATATCATAGAATATGAATATAAGGGCAAGATCAAGTATGCGGGCTATTATGTGGGTGAACATGAGCACTATATAGCAGTTCTTACCGCTGATGAGGATGATGTGCTTGCCGGAATGTCCAAGATAAAGAATTATACGATATTCATATGTATCGCTTGCATAGTAATATTTACGATCATTGCACTGCTCGTTGAGAGGAAGATATCAGTACCTCTTATCCAGATAACCGATTCGCTCGAGAGACTGAGCACCGGTGATGTAACAGTTGACTGCAAGGCAAAATCACACATCCGTGAGACTATCAGCATCGTAAATGCTTTCAAGGATCTTAAGACGGCGCTTGCAACATCAATGAGGTCTGTCAAGGATTCCGCATTTGTACTTAATAATGCGATAGTAAGTGTAGACGGAATGACAGGACATAATGTTGAATCCGTATCGCAGATAAATACAGCTATCAATGAGGTTGCAGATACATCACAGAGCGTTGCGGAGAATGCCCAGATGATGGCGGAAAGAGCGGCAGAACTCGGTGACAATATCGAGAACTTAAATGACAATGTTCATAGGCTTTATGACGCTTCGGAGACTATCAGGACCGCCAATAACGATGCTACTGAATGCATGAATTCGGTATATGCGGGAGCTAATGAATCAGTAGAAGCCATGACGGATATAACAAGCAAGATAGCTGAGACAAATCAGGCGATCGCTGAGATCGGAACTGCCGTTCAGGCTATTGAGAGTATAGCGGCACAGACGAATCTTCTTTCGCTCAACGCTTCGATCGAGGCAGCGCGTGCAGGTGAAGCAGGACGTGGATTTGCGGTTGTTGCTGATGAGATAAGGACTCTTGCCGATTCTTCGGCTGAATCAGCCAAGGAGATCAAGCAGATAATAGAGAATGTCATCGCACTATCAAACGGAACTGTTGATATGTCGAACCGCGTATTTGATGTCATAAGCAAGGAGCAGACTGATATAGAGATGGCTCAGGACAAGTTCAATATTCTGTCGGATTCGGTTGAAGCTTCCATCGCTGAGATCGATACGATAAGGCAGATGACAGGTACGCTCGATCATATCAAGGTTCAGCTTACCAATGCGACGACAGAGCTAGGCGCGATATCAGAGGAACTTGGTGCTTCCGCACAGGAAGTTGCGGCTTCCTGCCAGACAGTTACCGATGCATGTTCAGATACACAGAATTCAACTGCAGAGATGCGCAATATCAATGAAGACATGAGCGCAGCGATAGATTTCTTCAAGCTGTCCGAGCAATAAACAATACAGGTCATGATGGAACTGCCTCCGGATATCCGGGGGCTTTTCCTTACTTATGCATTTTTCCATGTATTGTCTTTTCAAGAAGCACTCCAAAATGGTATACTATAGTCTGCAAAACAATCATTTTAAAACAGGAGGTTACGATATGAGCAATCCATATGCAGGAACACAGACAGAGAAGAATCTTCAGGCAGCATTTGCAGGAGAATCACAGGCACGAAATAAATATACATATTTTGCTTCGGTAGCCAAGAAGGAAGGTTACGAGCAGATTTCAGCAATGTTCCTTAAGACTGCGGATAATGAGAAGGAGCATGCGAAGATGTGGTTTAAGGAGCTTAAGGGCATAGGTAATACCTCCGATAACCTCAAGGCAGCGGCTGACGGTGAGAATTACGAGTGGACCGATATGTATGAGGGATTCGCAAAGACGGCCGATGAGGAAGGCTTCCATGAACTTGCCGAGAAGTTCAGGGGCGTTGCGGCAATAGAGAAGCATCACGAGGAACGCTACCGTGCTCTGCTTAACAATGTAGAGACAAAGAAAGTATTTGAGAAGAGCGAAGTCAAAGTATGGGAATGCCGTAATTGCGGGCACATAGTAGTGGGAACGGCTGCTCCTGATGTATGCCCGGTATGCAATCATCCGCAGGCATATTTTGAAGTGTGCGCAGAGAATTACTAGGATTTTTATATATAGCAGTAATGAGATTCATGTGAGCTAGAGGTTTACATAAAATGACAGAATATGATCCTGATGAAATATCAGAGGAGACCACTGCAGACCGGGATTTATCTGAAAAGTCACAGGCCGGGTCACGGGATATTAAGCTGACACCGTATATGTCTCCGCTTGGTGCGTGGGCATTATCGGTGGGCAGTGCAATAGGCTGGGGTTCTTTTGTATTTACCGGCAATTCATATCTTTTAAAGGCAGGACCTGCGGGCAGCGTTATAGGTATGTTCATAGGCGCTGTTATCATGCTTATAATCGGACGTAATTACCATTATCTCATGAACAGATATCCTGATGCCGGAGGAGTATATGCCTATGTGACAGAGATTTTCGGGCATGACAGGGCTTTTCTGGCCGCATGGTTTTTGTTCCTCACATACATCGCGGTATTCTGGGCCAATGCGACATCGCTGCCTTTATTTGCACGTTATTTTTTTGGAGATCTTTTCCGTTTTGGACCGCATTATACGATAGCGGAATATGAAGTGTATCTGGGCGAAGCACTGTTGTCGATAACAGCCATTGTCCTTATGAGCATACTGTGCATGTATGCCAGAAAGCTTACGCAGGGGATAGTGATAATACTTGCCGTTGTGTTTACGGCGGGCCTTACCATATGTGTTGCAGTCGCATTGCTTAAGCGTGATCCGGCTGTTTATTCGATGAACCCGGTATTTCTGCCGGACAGCAGTATAGCTTCGCAGATAGTGAGCATAGCCTGCATGGCACCATGGGCCTATGTGGGTTTTGAAAACATCTCGCATTCTGCAGAGGAATTCAGTTTTTCGCATAAAAAGTCATTTAAGATAATCTCATGGTCCGTAATAGTAACTACGCTTCTGTATATGTTTATAGTGATACTTTCAGTTACGGCATATCCGGAGGGCTTTAACAGCTGGCAGGAATATATTGCCGGCCGTGAGAGCATAACAGGGCTTGATGCACTGCCGACATTTTATGCGGGCGGCAGATACATGGGAGTCGCGGGGAAGGCGATCTTAAGTGCGGTTTTGTTCGGCCTTATTTTTTCAAGCCTGATCGGTATGATCATGGCCCTCAGCAGACTGCTTTATGCAATGGCCAAAGATCATATAATACCGGTTAAGTTCGCTAAGCTCAGCAAGCGCGGCATACCTTACAGGACAGTTCTTATCATCACAGCGATTTCCGTGTTCATTCCCTTTGCCGGAAGGACCGCGATCGGATGGATAGTTGATGTTACCACTATAGGAACGATCCTTGTTTTTTGCTTTGTTTCTGCTGCGGTATATAAGATGGGACGTGTGGAAAATGTCAGGTGCGAAAGATGCATGGGTCTTGCCGGTATAATCGTCATGGTTCTGCTGGCTGTGCTGATCCAGGTACCATCCTTTACAGCCGACTCATCAATGGCAAAGGAATCATACTTCCTGTTTACTATATGGGGAGTATTGGGATTCATCTTTTTCCGCGGAGTGATCAATAAAGACAGTGACAGAAGGTTCGGTAATTCGGTCATCGTCTGGATAGGAATGCTTGCTCTCATTCTTTTTACGGCACTTACCTGGATGGGAGAATCAACCAGGGAGGCGGCTGACGATGCCATCATGGATGTCCGCGATTTCTATACGGGAGAGGCGGATATATCCGTTTATCAGATGAGCGAAACAGAATTCGTGGACAGCAAGATCGAGACCATGAACAAGGTCGCGATGAAGAACAGCATTGTTGTTCTGGGAATGTTTGCATTGTCATGCCTGATGATCCTCAGTAATTACAGGACTATGCGAAGGCGCGAGAAAGAAAATGAGGAAAAGCTTGGAGAAGCCCGGAATAAGATATACCAAGATCAGCTTACCGGAGTTAAGAGCATGCATGCATATGCCGAGAAAGAGGCATCGATGAACATGCGTATTAAGGACAATCTCGTTGAGGAATACTCAGTTGTTGTCTGTGATGTTAACGGACTTAAGCAGATAAACGACACTCTGGGACATAAGGCGGGAGATGAATATATAAGGACTGCCAGCATGATGATATGCAAACAGTTCAAGCACAGTCCGGTATACAGGATCGGCGGTGATGAGTTTGTTGTTATACTGGAAGGCGATGACTACGCCAACAGGCAGCACCTCATGAATGAACTGAACGAAACGGTAGAGTACAATAATGATGTTGGCGGAGTCGTAATTGCCGCCGGTATGTCGGATTTCATACAGGATGGCGATGTAAGTTTATATCAGGTATTCGAGCGCGCTGATTCGCTGATGTATACCAGGAAAAGGGAATTAAAGGGAGAAAAATAATGTCTATAGCAGGTGCGATGATGGTCCCGCACCCTCCGATCATGCTTCCGGAGGTTGGAAGGGGCGAAGAGAAGAAAATAGAAGCAACGACTAAAAGCTATGAGAAAGCAGCGAAGCTCCTTGCCGGATTGAAGCCGGAGACAATTATCATTTCATCGCCGCACAGTGTTATGTACAGTGATTATTTTCATGTTTCTCCCGGCAGGGCAGCCAGGGGAGATATGGGAGGTTTTCGTGCACCGCAGGTTAGCTTCAATGTTGATTATGACTCTGAATTTATAAATGCTCTTGCCCGCAAGGCTGTGAAAGATGATTTTCCGGCGGGGGTACTCGGTGAGAAGGATGCTTCACTTGACCATGGGACAATGATACCTCTGTATTATATCAATAAGTATTATACAGACTACAAGCTTGTGAGGATCGGTCTTTCCGGACTGACATTGCCGGATCATTACAGACTTGGACAGATGATACAGTTTATAAGTAATGAGATTGATCGCCGGGTTTTCTTTGTCGGAAGCGGAGATCTGTCGCATAAGTTGCTTGCTGAAGGACCATACGGATTTGCGCCTGAGGGCCCCAAATATGATGAGCGCATCATGGATGTAATGGGACGTGCCGCATTTGATGAGCTGTTTGATTTTGATGAGAGCTTCTGCGATAAGGCCGCCGAATGCGGACACCGGAGTTTCTGTATAATGGCAGGTGCGCTGGACGGGCTTGATGTAAAGGTGGAGAAGCTGTCTCATGAGGGCACCTTTGGTGTCGGGTACGGGGTATGTACCTATGTTGTAAATAATGACGGGAATGTATATGAAGACAGGCAGTTCCTTTATAAATGGGAGAGAAAGATGGGCAGAATGCTTGATGAACGCAGGGCGAATGAGGATCCTTATGTGAAGCTTGCTCGTGAGACGATAGAGTCATATATACGTGACAGAAAAAAGCCTGCACTTCCTGCGGACGTTCCTCCCGAAATGAAGTCGGACAGGGCAGGAACATTTGTGTCTATCCATAAGGAAGGAAGGCTGCGCGGGTGTATAGGAACCATATCTCCGGTGTATGGCTGCATAGGTGAAGAGATCATAGAGAATGCAATCTCCGCATCCACAAGGGATCCGCGCTTTAATCCGATCAAAGCGGATGAACTCGGTTCGCTTGAGATAAATGTTGATGTATTATCACCGGCCGAAGACATAAGCTCAAAGGATGAGTTGGATGTTAAGCGGTATGGCGTTATCGTGACCAAGGGTTATAACAGGGGACTGCTACTTCCGAATCTTGACGGGGTGGATACCATTGATGAGCAGGTGGCTATCGCGCTTAGGAAGGCAGGATTATCCGAGAATGAGAAAGGTTATAAGCTGCAGCGTTTCGAAGTTGTAAGGCATATATGAATACGTTAAAATGCACAGTCTGTCCGCATGGCTGCGTACTTTCACAGGGAGCAGTCGGCAGATGCAAAGCCAGACAAAATACAGATGGGCGGATAAAGTCCATAAATTACGGTATAGTTACATCACTTGCCCTTGATCCTATAGAGAAGAAGCCGCTTAACAGGTTTTATCCGGGCAGCAGGATAGTATCGGTCGGGAGCTTTGGCTGTAATCTTGGTTGCCCTTTTTGCCAGAATCATGAGATAGCAGCGGTGGGTATCAGGGATATCCTTAAACCCGATGAAGTTAAAGCAGTGTTTGAGGGAAGGGCAAAAGAAGCGGTATCAGATAATTATATAAGCCCTGAAGAACTGGTACAGATAGCGATAAAGACAAAACCCAAGGGTAATATAGGTGTTGCATTTACGTATAACGAGCCGCTCATAGGTTACGAATATGTACTTGATACGGCAAGACTTGTAAGGGATGCGGGACTTAAAACGGTACTGGTAACAAACGGCTGCGTGACTGTTGAGACGTCCGAAAAGATACTACCGTATACAGATGCGCTGAATATAGACCTTAAGAGTTTCAGACCGGAAATATACAGGGACACTCTGGGAGGTGATTTTGAGGCGGTCAAGGAATTCATCAAAAGAGCGGCGTCGCAGTGCCATGTGGAGCTTACGACCCTGATAGTTCCGGGCATTAATGATTCGCTTGAGGAAATGCAAAAGATAAGCGAATGGATAGCGTCTCTCCCGGGCGGTGATAAGATACCTCTTCATATTACCCGGTTCTTCCCAAGATACAGGTTGACTGACAGAGAGCCGACAGATGTGGAGCTTATCCTTAAGCTTACGGAAGTTGCGCGGGAAAAGCTTGAATATGTGTATCCGGGGAATATATAGGGTATTGGAAAGCCGATATGAAAGATGACTGATCATATGGATAAGCTTACTGTTATAACAGGGACAACAGCATCAGGTAAAAGCGATATAGCAGTAGAACTCGCAAAGAGGTTTGGCGCCGAGATCGTCTCTGCTGATTCAAGGCAGGTATTTGACGGACTGGATATAGGTTCCGGAAAGATAACAAAAGATGAGATGCAGGGTGTACCGCATCATCTGCTTGACGTTGTAAGCCCTAATGAGTTTTTCTCAATGGCACAATTTCAGAAGCTTGCATATGATGCGATAGACGATATCCTGAGGCGTGACAGAAAGGCATTTCTTGTCGGAGGAACAGGATTATATGTAAATGCGGTCGTTGACGGTTATAATCTGCATGAAGAAAAGCCTGATCCGGTGTTAAGGAAGAGCATTGAGGCAAAACCGTTTGATGAACTCATTGAGATGATAAAAGAAGCAGATCCGGATATATTAAACCGAGTGGATTTAAAAAACAGGCGCAGGGTCGAACGTGCAGTTGAGAAAGCGCTTTCGGGGAAGTATAAAGATGCGCCGAGCAGTCCGATGTATGAAACTCTTGTGATAGGCGTGACTTGGCCCAGGGATGTTCTGTACGAACGTATCAGGATCAGACTTGATAAGCGTATTGAACAGGGGATGATCGATGAAGTAAGAGAGCTGCGAATGCGGGGTGCAAGTGATGACTTTCTGTACAGACTCGGACTTGAATACAGATATATCCTTATGTACCTTCGAGGTGAGTTTAGCAGTTACGATGAATTCCATGATAAGCTGTTTATGGAGATCAGGCACCTTGCCAAGGAACAGATGACCTGGTTCAGAAAGCGAAGAGATATACGCTGGATAGATATGGATGCTGATCCGCTGGCTCAGGCTTCGGCGATGTTAGAAGAGTTCTACTCGGGATAAATTAGTACTTGCATTTTATGCGGATTGGTGCTAAAGTATTTGTATTATTAAGGATTACTTAAGTGGACTTGCAGGAGTCCACTTTTGTTATGTAACACTATTGTGAGTGATCTGCAGGTATTCTGTTTTCGAACGGGTGGACAGGAATATGTCAAGACGAGAGGATTATGAACGCAGGACGGAGGCTCTGCTTAAGCCGATACTTGACAGGCTTGATTTTGTTCTGTGGGATGTTGAGTATGTTAAGGAAGGTGCGGATTATTACCTGAGGGCTTATATAGACAAAGAGGGCGGTATCACTATAGATGACTGCGTTGAAGTGAGCAGAACGCTTTCAGATGAGCTTGACAGGGAGAACTTCATAGACGATGCCTATATTCTGGAAGTCAGTTCACCGGGTCTTGGAAGGACGCTGAAAAAGGACAAGGATTTTGAACGCTCGATCGGTCAGTCGGTGGATATAAAGACTTATAAGGCCGTAGAGGGACATAAGGAGTATTCCGGCACGCTGATATCCTGCAATAAGGATATTCTGGAACTTGAAACAGGGGAAGGCAGGATCATGATTTTTAACAGATCCGATATTGCCAAGGCTAACTTAAGCATTGATTTTTGAAAGTAATAATTTCACATTTAGGAGGAATGAAATGAACAAGGAATTATTGGAAGCGCTTGATGCGCTGGAGAAGGAGAAGGAGATAAGCAAGGATTCCATTTTTGATGCCATTGAGAATTCCCTTATCCAGGCATGCAAGAATCACTTTGGCAAGGCAGACAATATGAGGGTTGTTATAGACCGTGAGACTGCTGATTACAGGGTGTTTTCAGAGAAGACCGTTGTGGAAAGCAGGGATGACATAACGGATCCGGTGCTTGAGATAGCATTGGCAGATGCGCTTATTATCAATGAGGACGCCAAGGTGGGCGATGTGGTCGAGGTGGATATAAACAGTAAGGAATTCGGACGTATAGCCGCTACCAACGCCAAAAATGTGATCCTCCAGAAGATAAGAGAGGAAGAAAGGACTGTACAGTTTAATCAATATCACGAAAAAGAAAGAGATATCGTGACAGGTATTGTACAGAGATATATTGGAAGAAATATCAGTATCGATCTTGGCAAGGCAGATGCACTTCTCTCAGAGAGCGAGCAGGTAAAATCAGAGCATTTACGGCCGACAGATCGTGTGAAGGTATATATTTACGAGGTGAAGGACACTACCAAGGGCCCGAAGATACTTGTCAGCCGTACTCATCCGGAACTTGTTAAGAAGTTGTTTGAATCAGAAGTTACCGAGGTCCGTGATGGCACAGTGGAGATAAAGGCTATAGCGCGTGAGGCGGGAAGCCGTACCAAGATAGCTGTTTGGTCGAATAATCCCGATGTGGATCCGGTAGGTGCCTGCGTGGGTATGAACGGCTCGCGTGTAAATGCGATCGTGGACGAGCTCCGTGGTGAGAAGATCGATATCATCTGCTGGGATGAGAATCCCGGTATCCTCATAGAAAATGCATTATCACCGGCCAAGGTAGTCTTTGTTATCGCTGACGGTGATGAGAAGACAGCCAAGGTAGTAGTTCCGGATACGCAGCTTTCACTGGCTATCGGCAAGGAAGGACAGAATGCAAGGCTTGCAGCACGCCTTACCGGTTTCAAGATAGATATCAAGTCAGAAACTCAGGCCAAGGATGCACCCGGCTTCCGTCTTGAGGACTATTATGATGATGAAGAAGAGTATTATGAAGAAGGCGAATATGATGAAGAAGGGTATCTGAATCCGGATGATTTTGAAGAAGTGGAATATGAAGAGGAACCGGAGAATGAGGAATACCTTGAAGTAGATGGAGATACAGAGGAATAGGACTTCTGTTATGGATAAGAGAGTACCGATGAGAACCTGCATAGGCTGCAACGCCTGTAAGCCCAGGAAGGAGCTTATAAGGATAGTTAGGCAGAGGGACGGAGTCATGTCGGCTGATGAAACCGGACGCATGAACGGAAGAGGTGCTTATCTGTGCAGGAACCGGTCCTGTTTTGAAACGGCAGTAAAAAAGAAGGGTTTTTGCAGGACATTTAAGACAGTAATAACAGAGGAAGAAACGGAGCGTCTTAGGGAGGAAGTTGACGCGATCGTGTGTGAAGGAGTATCAGGTGAAGCCCGATAAAGCATTACAGATGCTTGGCCTGGCACAGCGCGCAGGTGCAATAAAAAGCGGTGAGTTCATGACCGAAAACAGTGTAAAAGACGGCAGCGCTTATTTGGTTATAGTAGCAGGAGATGCATCTGATAATACAAGGAAACAGTTCCTGAATATGTGCGATTTTTATAAGGTTCCGGTACGGTTCTATTCTGACAAGGAGACGCTGGGACATTGTATAGGTAAGGAGTTCAGGGCGTCTTTGGCAGTGACGAATGAAGGGCTGGCCGTTAAGATACTCAGTATCATTGATTAGAGAAGAGGTGTTGTAAGATTGGCGAAGATGAGAATTCATGAATTTGCAAAAGAACTTGATGTACCGGGAAAGGATATAGTAGCCATTCTCGAAGAAATGGGCGAAGGCGGCAAAACGGTTTCGTCTTCGATAGATGACGAATTCCAGGAAAAAGTAAGGGAGAAGCTTAAGCCTGCTTCCAAAAAGAAAGCTGTGAAAGAGGAAGAAGCAAAGGCTTTGGCACCGGAAAAAGAACCTGATAAAGCTAAAACCGTCAAGAAAGAGCCGGTTAAGGCAGAGTCTCCCGTATCGGAAGCAGCCAAATCAGAGCCGGTGAAAAAGGCGGTGACACAGAAAACGGACGAAGCCGGGGTACCGGCGGCTAAGGTATCTGTATCAGGTTCACCTGAAGCACCCGTGAAGAAAAAGAAGCCCAATATCATCATAGTGAACAGGCATGGCAGTCAGGGCGGTGGAAGACCGGGCTCTGCTCCTGCTTCAAGAACCGGTACACCGGGACAGAACAGGGGTCAGGGTACACGCGGCAACGGCAACGGTACGGGGATGAGACCGGGACAGGGGCTTATTAAGCCTAAGAATGTACCCAGAACCGCCAATATGATGATGAACAGGGAGGAAGAGGTAAGGCCAAGGCCGGTGAGTACACCTGAACCCGAAGTTGTTGAGAAACCTGTTCCAAGCGCACCCGAAGCCGGAGGTGAGAAAGATCAAACAGTTACGAGTGTTAAAGAAAATATACAGAAGAGCAAGGAGAGTATACAAAGCAGTACTCGTCCTGTCAGGGCTGGCAGCAATAGTGCTGGCGATAGCAGAAGAACTGAAGAACGTAGAGATAAGACGCAAAGCGGCAGAGGTCCGGCCGGAGGAACCCAGGATTCAAGGGGAAGGGACAATCGTAACTTCAGGAGCGGAGACAGACGTGATAATGTCAGAAGCGGAATAAGCATTGCCTTCGGTTCTGAGCAGAAGGGTGCCGGCAAGGACAACCGACGCGATGATTCAAGAAGAAATAAGGATAAGAACCGTAAGGACATGAGCTTCTCCAATGAGGACGGTTTCAGGGGCGGTAAGCAGGTAAAGGGCAGCAAGGCCGGTAAGTTTATCAAGCCTGCTGAGAAGCCTGCCGAGATCAAGGAAGAGGAGAAGATTAAGGTGATCGTTCTTCCTGAGAGCCTTACTATCAAAGACCTTGCGGAAAAGATGAAGGTACAGCCTGCCGTTATAATCAAGAAGCTGTTCCTTCAGGGCAAGGTTGTAACGGTTAACCAGGAAATATCATACGAACAGGCGGAAGAGATCGCTGTTGAGTTTGATATACTGTGTGAGAAAGAAGTAGTTGTAGATGTAATAGAGGAGCTGCTTAAGGAAGACGAAGAGGATACAAGCAAGATGGTTAAGCGTCCGCCCGTTATCTGTGTAATGGGGCATGTAGACCATGGTAAGACATCCCTGCTTGACTGCATTCGTAATACTAACGTCATCGACCGTGAGGCCGGCGGTATTACACAGCATATAGGTGCGTATGTTGTGAAAGTGGGCGATCAGAAGATTACCTTCCTTGATACACCCGGTCATGAAGCGTTCACGGCAATGCGTATGCGAGGTGCTAATTCAACGGATATTGCGATCCTTGTTGTTGCAGCTGACGACGGCGTTATGCCGCAGACTGTCGAGGCTATCAATCATGCCAAGGCAGCAGGTATTGAGATAATAGTAGCGGTTAACAAGATAGATAAGCCCAGTGCCAATATAGACAGGGTTAAGCAGGAGCTTTCGGAATATGACCTCATCCCTGAAGATTGGGGCGGAAGTACTGTGTTTGCTCCGGTATCGGCCAAGTCGGGTGAAGGTATTGAGAATCTGCTTGATATGATCCTGCTTACTGCAGATATACTTGAGCTTAAGGCTAATCCCAAGAGAAAAGCACGTGGTCTTGTAATTGAGGCTCAGCTTGACAAGGGGCGTGGTCCTGTTGCTACAGTACTTGTTCAGAAAGGAACTCTTAAGGTCGGCGATTATATAGCAGCCGGTGCATGTTCCGGTAAAGTCCGTGCGATGATAGACGATAAGGGCAGAAGAGTTAAGGAAGCAGGACCTTCAACGCCTGTTGAGATACTCGGACTAAATGATGTGCCTAATGCGGGAGAGATATTTGTATCACCCGAGAATGATAAGGAAGCCAAGAATTTCGCGCAGACCTTTATTTCACAGAACAAGGTCAAGCTGCTTGACGATACCAAGAACAAGATGTCTCTTGATGATCTGTTTAATCAGATTCAGGAGGGCAATCTTAAGGAACTTAACCTTATCATCAAGGCAGATGTTCAGGGTTCGGTCGAGGCTGTCAAGGAGAGCCTTGTCAAGCTTACCAATGAAGAGGTTGTTGTTAAGGTCATCCACGGTGGTGTAGGTGCGATCAACGAATCGGATGTTGTGCTTGCTTCGGCTTCCAATGCGATAATCATAGGATTTAATGTAAGACCCGATGCCACGGCCAAGAACATTGCCGAGACAGAAGGAGTTGATATCAGGCTGTATAACGTTATCTATAAGGCGATCGAAGATGTAGAGGCAGCTATGAAGGGTATGCTTGATCCCGTATTTGAGGAGAAGATACTCGGACATGCTGAGATCAGACAGATATTCAAGGCTTCCGGCGTAGGAAATATCGCAGGATCTTATGTCCTTGACGGTACATTTGAACGTGGATGCAAGATCCGTATAAGCCATGAGGGCGAGCAGATATTTGAGGGCAATCTGGCATCGCTTAAGAGGTTTAAGGATGATGTCAAGGAAGTTAAAGCGGGCTTCGAATGCGGCCTTGTATTCGAGGATTTCAATGATTTTGCCGAGCTTGATGTTGTCGAGGCATACAAGATGGTAGAGGTGCCCAGATAATATCATGAGGAATAACCTGCTTGCTGGAGTCATCCTTATGATGAGGAGCCGGAAATAACAGGTGGTAAATATGAGAAAGAACAGTATAAAAAATACAAGAATAAATGCTGAGGTTCAGAAAGAACTCGCAAACCTTATAAGATCCGAGATCAAGGATCCGCGTATTGCGCCTATGACCTGCGTTACCGACGTCGAAGTAGCGCCGGATCTTAAGACGTGCAAGGTGTGGATATCTACGCTTGGTGATGATGAAGCCAGAGAGGAGACTCTTAAGGGACTGAAGAGTGCAGAGGGTTTTCTTCGAAAGCAGCTGGCAATGAATCTTAACATGCGTAATACGCCTGAACTTCGTTTTCTTAAGGATACGTCTATTGAGTACGGCATGAACATGAGCAGACTAATTGATGAAGTATCCCCGCATAACGAATCTGATGATGATCAATGACAGAGATTAATGAGAGGAACAATAGATGATCAATAACTTATTGGAAGAAACAGGTAGTCCGTTAACTATAGGGATTGCCGGACATACAAGACCTGACGGTGACTGCGTGGGTGCAGTGCTGGGAATGTATTCCTATCTGTCCAATGTCTATAAAAATGCGAAGATAAAGATATTTTTGGAAAAGCCTGCGGATATGTATTCGTTTCTCAAGGGCTTTGACATGATAGATTCAACATTTGCATATCCCGGGCAGTTTGATGTTTTCTTTGCACTTGACTGCGGTGATATTGACAGGCTTGAAGGGGCAGGCAAGCTGTTTTTGGGTTCAAAGAAATCGATCGCCATTGACCATCATGTGAGCAACACCGGATATGGCGATGTGTCCCATGTTGAGCCTGAAGCCAGTTCGACCTGTGAGATACTTACCCGCCTTTTTGAAGATGAGTATATGGATGCCGATGTCGCCAAAGCTCTTTATACAGGTATCGCTCATGATACCGGTGTATTCCGTTACAGCTGTACAGGGCCGGACACTTTTATGGCGTTGAGCAAGCTTGTGAAGTTTGGTTTTGACGGTTCAAGGATAACGGATGAGACTTTCTTTCAAAAGACATATGTTCAAAATCAGATACTGGGGCGGTCCCTGCTTGAAAGCATTTTGTTTATGGACGGCAGATGCATAGCCAGCAGCATAGACCGCAGGGCTATGGAGTTCTATGGAGTAGACAGCAAGGATCTTGACGGTATAGTCAACCAGCTTCAGATCACCAAAGGGGTTGAGGTTGCTATCTTCATGTATGAGACCGGAACTCTTGAATATAAGGTGAGCATGCGCAGTAACGGCAAGGTAAATGTTGCAGAGATAGCGTCGTTTTTCGGCGGCGGAGGTCATGTGCGTGCGGCAGGCTGCAATATGAACGGAACTTTCTATGATGTCCTGAATAATTTAAGCGCCCATATTGAAAGACAAATGGAAACGAGCCAATGAACGGAATTCTTAATATATACAAGGAACGCGGTTATACCTCGCATGATGTTGTGGCCAGGCTTCGCGGAATATGCCGTCAGAGAAGGATAGGCCATACCGGTACCCTTGATCCGGATGCAACCGGCGTGCTTCCAGTTTGCCTTGGTAATGCAACTTCCGTATGCGATCTGCTCACGGATAAGAGCAAGGAGTATGAAACGGCATTGTTGCTTGGTATCACTACAGATACACAGGATATTTCGGGAACAATACTTGAAACAAATGACGTCAACCTGTTGGAGGCTGATGTCATTTCATGTATCCGGAAATTTACCGGAGATATCGAGCAGATACCGCCGATGTACTCGGCGATAAAAGTCAATGGCAAGAAACTTTATGAGTTAGCCCGTCAGGGCAAGACGGTGGAACGAAAGCCGCGTCCTGTTACCGTACATTCGATAGATATATTGGATATAAGCCTTCCACACATTTTAATGCGCGTGAACTGTTCAAAAGGGACGTATATTAGGACACTCTGCCATGATATCGGTCAAAGCCTTGGCTGCGGCGGAACGATGGAAGAACTTACAAGAACGCGCTCGGGAGAATTTGGAATTTCGGATTCCGTCAGACTGGACACTGTGCAGGAATGGGCGGATAACTGTACGCTTGAAGAACATCTCATTCCGACCGACAGTGTATTTTTAGGGTGTGGAAGCATATATCTTAATGCCGGTGCAGACAAGCTTCTCTATAATGGGAATCCGTTCCGCAAGCAGGATGTTTTAGAGCTTATCCCCGGCGCAGAACAATCCGTGCGCTATCGTATATATGATTCGCAGGGTACGTTCTATGGAGTATATGATTTCGATGATACACGCGGCATTTACAGGCCGTTTAAGATGTTTATACCGAATTGAAATTCTGATATAGATATTTTGATTACTTATGCGGAGCAGATCATCATGAAGATAATATCCGACACAATTGATTTTCATATAGATGCCGATACCGTGATCACGATCGGGAAGTTTGACGGCATACATAAGGGGCATGCGGAGATTTTTAAACGTATGCTCAAATACCGTGAACGAGGTCTTAAGCTTACCGTATTTACGTTTGACATTCCTGTAGGCAGCCTGTTGAGTGGAAAAGAAAGCAGGGTTATCACGACAAGGATCGAAAAACGCCGGATATTTGAGAAGCTTGGTGCAGATTATCTCATAGAATTTCCCTTTAATGAGAAGACGGCTTCGATAAGTGCGGAAACATTTATTGATGATTTTCTTGTTGGAAGCCTTAATATGAAGGCGATAGTCATGGGTAGTGACTGCAGATTCGGGCACAGGGGTCTTGGCGACGGGGAAATGCTCAAGCGTTATGCCCATAATTACGGGTATGAAGTTGAGATAACTGATAAGCTTAAAAGCAGGGAACTGACGATAAGTTCAACTGCGATACGTAACTACATAGAAAACGGCGATATTGTCAGAGCGAATGAAATGCTGCTTAATCCATTTTTTTTCTATGGAGAGGTTGTTCATGGAAGGGCTGTGGGCAGGACACTTGGAATGCCAACGGTAAACATTGTTCCCGTGGAGGATAAGCTCCTGCCGCCAAACGGTGTTTATTTTTCGAAAGCTGAATATGACGGAGTATGTTATGATTCGATAACCAACATCGGACGTAAACCTACAGTGGCGGGAAGCAATAGTGCTCCTGTCGGAATCGAAACATATTTATATGATTTTGACATGCAGATATACGGGGAGGAACTCATGGTAAGCCTGTATGAGTTTCTTCGGCCTGAATACAGATTCGACTCGCTTGATGCTCTGAAAGAACAGCTGCAATATGATGTTGCGCAGGGTGAAAAATGGCATAAAAATCATCCGCAAATCTGACATGCCTTGTCATTTTTTTACAAAAATCCAAAGCTTTTTATAAACCTCTTGTTTATTGAAAATCCTTATCATACAATAATATAAAATGAACAGGTGACGGAAATCATAGCCGCGCATGACGGATGTACGTATATGCGGATTGAGGGAGAGGCGGCAAGAGGAGAATTATGGTAACGACAACTATATTGACACTGGCCGGAGGTCTTGGGCTCTTTCTGTTCGGAATGAGTATGATGAATTCCGGGATCGAGAAGACCGCAGGAGCCAAGCTAAGGAATATCCTTGAGTTCTTCACAAAGAACAGATTTACGGGAATGCTGGTTGGTATTGTATTCACCGGTATCATCCAATCCTCAAGTGCCTGTACGATGATGGTCGTTACGTTCGTTAACTCCGGTATCATGACTCTTTCGCAGGCTGTAGGCGTTATACTCGGTGCCAATATCGGTACCACGGTAACCGCCCAGCTCGTTTCTTTTAACCTTTCAGAATACGCCCCCGCATTTGTTTTTCTGGGCGTGATAATGTTCTGCTTTATCAAAAAGGATATGATACAGAAGGTCGGTGAGATACTTACGGGCTTTGGTGTGCTGTTCATGGGTCTGGCTCTTATGTCGGAGGCTATGGGAGGCGTAAGTGATATCCCTGCCGTGCTTTCGTTTTTTGGTTCGCTTAAGAATCCGCTGCTTGCGGTCCTTATAGGTACAGTTGTTACCGCTATAATCCAGAGTTCGTCTGTGACTGTCAGTATCATCCTTGTCATGGCAAATCAGGGCCTTTTGGACATCCGAATCTGTCTTTTCATAATACTTGGATGTAATATAGGTGCCTGCGCGACCGCAATGATAACTGCCATGTCAGGTAAGAAAAATGCCAAGAGGGCAGCGCTCATACATCTTCTGTTCAATATAATCGGAACGATAATAATGTATGTGATCTTAAGGCTCGGAATGGAGTGGGTCGTTTCAGCTCTTGAGAATGTGTCCGGATCCAATCTCGGACGTCAGGTCGCTAACGCGCATACGATATTCAAGCTCTTCCAGGTTGCGATCCTCTTCCCGTTCTCGGGACTTCTCGTTAAGCTTACCTACCTTCTGGTTCCGGGAGAGGAGAAGGAGATCGGGTACCGCGCCAAGCTTCAGCTTGAGTATATAGGCGGTAAGAATATCTTCTCTCCGGCAACAGCGGTATTCGAGGCTTCCAAGGAGCTTGAGCGAATGGCGCTACTTGCAAGCGAAAACCTTAACAGGGCGATGAATGCTCTTATCACGCTCGATCAGGAAGATATAGACGAGGTATACGAGGTTGAACAGAATATCAATTTCCTTAACCATGAGATCACCAATTACCTTGTGAAGATAAGCCAGACTAATCTTCCTGTTGATGATGCGAAGAGTATAGGTGGTCTGTTCCATGTGGTTAACGATATAGAGCGTATCGGAGATCATGCCGAGAATGTTGCGGATTCTGCAAGAATGAGGATAGAGAAGGGCGTTGGATTCAGTAAGGAGGCAATGCGGGAACTTGGAGAAATGCTTGATATGGTCAATACTCTTATACGGTTTGCTATAGAGATGTTTTCAACAGGTGCGGATGAGCATATACGTGATATCATGTCGCTGGAGGACGCAGTGGATGAGAAGGAGCGGGAACTTCAGCAGAAGCATATTGACCGTCTTACGCAGAATGAGTGCACTCCGGAGGCAGGAATGCTGTTCTCGGATATAATATCAGGGCTTGAACGTGTAGCCGATCATGCGACCAATATTGCTTTCTCGGTTATGGATAATGATCCGGATAATGCCAAGAAGGTTTCGGCAGCAGACGTACGCATGGTACAGGCCTGATCTGCCATGATTTTCAGGCTTTACAAGGATTTGACTTTGTGATAGAATACATGATGTTGTGTGACCCATACCCGGCTGCGGGAATTCCGACCCGATGCTTGGTATGTGGCGGATAGCTGCGGATCATGAAACAGTGAGAAGTCGCAGCGCATATATAAACAGGAGGAATTATTATGATAAGCAAAGAGAAGAAGACAGAGATCATTCAGAAGTATGCAAGGACTGAGGGCGACACCGGTTCACCCGAGGTTCAGGTAGCGGTCCTTACCGAGAGGATCAAGGAGCTTACCGAGCATCTTAAGGCCAATCCGGGCGATCACCATTCTGCAAGAGGTATGTACAAGATGATAGGTCAGAGACGTGGTCTGCTTGCATACCTTAAGAAGAAGGATATCGAGAGATACCGTTCGCTTATCGAGAGATTAGGCTTGAGGAAGTAATACTGTTTTGCATGATAAATGAACGCAGTTTTGCATGTACAGTGCGTGACTGCGTTCGTTTGTTATAATATGAAATCAAAGGCGTGAGTCATGCTTTTGTTAAACAGGGGAGCTAAGCTGCAACCCGAGACCACTGAACTGTTTATAAATCATTTACAGCCAGTTCAGTAGTTTCGGTTCATTGGCTTAGTCTCCTTCGATATATTTAATATGAAAGGAGAAAGATATGTACAAGAGTTTTTCGATTGAGATTGGCGGACGTACTCTTACAGTAGATGTTGGACGTGTTGCCAAGCAGGCTAACGGTGCCGCTCTGATGCATTACGGTGATACAACCGTATTGTCAACAGCAACAGCATCTGACAAGCCAAGGGAAGGTATTGATTTCTTCCCGCTTAGTGTTGAGTTCGAAGAGAAGATGTATTCGGTGGGTAAGATACCCGGAGGATTTAACAAGAGAGAGGGTAAGGCAAGTGAGAACGCCGTGCTTACCGCACGTGTCATTGACAGACCGATGCGCCCCCTTTTCCCTAAGGATTACAGGAATGATTGTACACTTAACAATCTGGTATTATCAGTTGATCCTGAGTGCCGTCCCGAGCTTGTTGCAATGCTTGGTTCTGCGATCGCTACATCTATTTCCGACATACCGTTCTGCGGTCCCTGTGCAACGACCCAGGTTGGAATGATCGATGGACAGTTCATCATCAATCCCAGCCAGGAACAGTGGAAGTCAGGTGATCTCAACCTTACGGTTGCATCAACGGCAGAGAAGGTTATCATGATCGAAGCCGGAGCAAATGAAATACCTGAAGCCAAGATGATCGAGGCCATCTACATGGCTCATGAAGAAAATCAGAAGATCATCGATTTTATAAACAAGATGGTTGCAGAGGTTGGTAAGCCCAAGCATGAATATGAGTCTTGCGCTATTCCTGATGAGATGTTTGCGAAGATGAAGGAGATAGTTACTCCCGAGGAAATGGAAGGCGCAGTATTTACTGATGAGAAGCAGGTTCGTGAGGAGAATATACGTAACATCACTGCCCGACTTGAGGAAGCTTTCGCAGATAATGAGGAGTGGCTTGCCATACTCGGTGAGGCTGTATATCAGTATGAGAAGAAGACAGTACGCAAGATGATACTTAAGGATCATAAGCGTCCCGATGGCCGTGAGATAACACAGATAAGACCTTTGGCGGCGGAAGTTGATCTTATTCCCCGCGTTCACGGTTCGGCAATGTTTACAAGAGGCCAGACTCAGATCTGCGATATCTGTACTCTGGCACCTCTGTCGGAAATGCAGAGGATCGATGGACTTGATTCAAATGAAGTAAACAAGCGTTATATGCATCACTATAATTTCCCGAGCTATTCAGTGGGAGAGACGAAGCCGTCAAGAGGACCGGGACGACGTGAGATAGGTCACGGAGCTTTGGCTGAAAGAGCGCTTATTCCCGTGCTTCCTTCAGAAGAGGAATTCCCTTATGCTATCCGCTGCGTATCCGAGACATTTGAGTCTAACGGTTCTACATCAATGGCGTCCACCTGCGCTTCATGTATGTCGCTTATGGCAGCAGGCGTTCCGATCAAGAAGATGGTTGCAGGTATTTCCTGCGGTCTGGTTACGGGTGATACCGATGATGATTTTGTGCTGCTTACGGACATCCAGGGGCTTGAGGACTTCTTTGGCGATATGGATTTCAAAGTGACCGGTACAACGGAAGGTATCACGGCTATCCAGATGGACATTAAGATACATGGTCTTACAAGGCCGATTGTTGAAGGCGCTATAGCACGTTGCCGCGAAGCAAGGCTTTTCATCATGGATAACTGTATGAAGCCTGCTATTGCAGAGCCGAGACCGACAGTTAACGAGTATGCTCCCAAGATCATCCAGATAAAGATCGATCCCGAGAAGATTGGTGACGTTGTCGGACAGCGCGGCAAGACGATCAATGCGATCATCGATGAATGTGGCGTTAAGATCGATATTACCGATGACGGTTCAGTTTCGGTATGCGGTACCGACAAGGCCGGAATGGATAAAGCGATCGAATACATCCAGATGATAGTATCTGAGTTCGAGGAAGGTAAGATGTACACCGGCAAGGTGGTAAGCATCAAGGAATTCGGTGCATTTATAGAGTTTGCTCCGGGTAAAGAGGGAATGGTTCACATTTCAAAGATAGCAAAAGAGAGGATCAACCGTGTCGAAGATGTGCTTACCCTTGGCGATGTTGTTAAGTGCAAGTGCCTCGGTAAGGACAAGATGGGCAGGATAAGCTTCTCTATAAAGGATGCGAACTAGATATTGTAAGTCCAATACATAAATATTTAAGAATTGCCCCTATCAAGCAAGCTTGAGGGGCAATTCTTCATATTTCCGTAAGTAGTGGACTTAATGAAATTGTCAGACAAATTTTCATAAAATAACACCCTATATATACAAATCAGAAAAAAAGTGCTTGACAAACAGAAGTGGCTCAAAAAGGCTTTCAACAGACTTTTCCACAGAAAATGCGAATATTAAAACTTAATTTAAACATTTGCGAAATTATGTAAATTAAACGCCGAAATCGCAATGAATACTAGATTATTGTATTGTTGACATTGTGGATATCTGTAAAATCTAATGTTTCAAAAATGAAAATTTTTGAGATGTGGATAAGTCTGTAAATATAAATGGAGTGTGTGTTATTTATAAACAATTCATCGAGTTATCAGACATGAGACACAGAGAGTTCTTTATGTGACGCAAAGGATCGTGAAGCAGTAGGTACCGGCCATTATATCCCATGATCGTGGCTGTCAGATATGGAAAATCATTGTTCTATATGGTATCATATGTCATTGGAGCATTGAGAGATTTCGGGTAAAGAGGTGTCTTATGGGAAAAAGAGTTATTCTTATTGTAATGGACAGTTTTGGTATAGGTGACGCGCCTGATGCTGAAAAATTCGGTGATGCAGGAACAAATACAATGAAATCCTGTTACGGCAGCAGCGAATTTAAGGCCGATAACCTTAAGAAGCTGGGATTGTTTAATATAGACGGGGTTGATTATGCAGAAGGCGTGGATGAACCTGTTGGCGCTTATGCTAGGATGAGGGAGGCTTCTGCCGGCAAGGATACTACGATAGGCCATTGGGAGATAGCAGGTATCATTTCAAAGAAGCCGCTGCCGACTTTCCCGGATGGGTTCCCGCAGGATATTCTTACAGAGATAAAAAAGAATACGGGAAGGGATGTATTATGCAACAAGCCATATTCGGGAACTAAGGTGATAAACGACTATGGTGATGAGCATGTAAAGACCGGCAAGCTTATAGTATATACTTCAGCGGATTCGGTGCTCCAGATCGCGGCGCATGAAGACGTAGTGCCGCTTGATGAGCTTTATGAGATATGCAGGATATGCCGCAGGGGACTTATTTACCAGTATGGTGTCGGGCGTGTTATAGCGCGTCCGTTTATCGGAACGAGCGGTAATTATACAAGGACAAGCAACAGGCATGATTTTTCATTGATACCGCCGGCAAACACAATGCTTGATCATATCCGGGATGCGGGAATGGACAGCATTGCTATAGGCAAGATATATGATATCTTTGCGGGAGCCGGGATAACCGCGCATACGTATACCACAGGGAATCCTGATGGAATAGATAAGACGATCGAATATATGGACAGGGACTGGAAGGGGATCATGTTCGTGAATCTTGTGGATTATGATATGCTCTACGGACACAGGCGTGACATAGACGGCTATGCCAGGGCGGTTGCGTATTTCGATGATAAGTTGCCTGAAATAATGGGTAAGATGCGTGATGAGGACGTACTCATGATAACCGCCGATCACGGCTGCGATCCCGCATTTTTAAAGACTACGGATCACACCCGGGAGTGTGTGCCCTTCCTTATGTATGGCAAACACATTAAGCCCGGTAATATAGGAACCAGGAACACATTTGCAGACATCGGTGCCACAGTCCTAGATTACCTTGGAGTAGTGGGACACGGGGACGGTTCTTCTGTCCTGTCCC
>JAFXVI010000076.1 GCA_017524595.1 Lachnospiraceae bacterium
ACATGCACCGTCTGCGGGAACATATCGCACGGGCGGACACGCTTGAGCCTGTAACCCCCTTCATCAAGTATCTTAAGGTCCCTTGCAAGGGTTGCGGGATCGCAGCTTACGTACACTATCCTGTCAGGCTGCATCTTAAGCATAGTATCAAGGCAGGCACGGTCACACCCTTTCCTGGGGGGACCTACCACGACCACATCAGGATGTTTCATATCGCCTGGCGCTTTGACATTATCCTTTGCTTCGTCAGTTTTAGTATTTTTTATATCGTCAACCGGATCGTCATATTTACCAATGTAGAAATCCGGCAGCACTTCCTCGGCCTTGCCTGTAAAGAAGCGAACATTTTTGATCCCGTTTTCTGCCGCGTTTGACTTTGCATCCTCTATGGCCTGAGGGATCACCTCGACTCCGTACACCACACGGGCCTTCTTAGCCATAAAAAGAGAAATCGAACCTATACCGCAGTACAGATCCCATACAGACTCCCTGCCTGTAAGATCTGCATATTCAAGTGCCGTTCCGTAAAGCTTATCCATCTGAACGGGATTGACCTGAAAAAAGGACTGAGGAGAAATCGAAAAAGATATTTCTCCTACAGAATCATAGATCACATCCTCACCCCACAGGGTTACGGTTTTATCCCCAAGGATCACGTTTGTCTTCTCGTTATTTATGTTTACGGAAATGCTCGTAACTCCCTTAACCTGACTAAGTTTCCCGATAAGATCTTCCTGACCTGAAAAATATATCTCCTTATCGGAGATTTCTTTCTTACTCTTATTTGTGATCACAAGACATATCATGATCTGTCCGGTGGTAAAACCTTTCCTTATAAGCACATGGCGAATGACTCCGCTTCCCGTCTTCTCATCGTAAGCGGGAATATCGTGACTTTTCATATGGGCAAGAACAAGCTCGAGGATCACCTTATTTTCAGGTACACCAAGCAGGCAGTCGGTATTGCTTATAATGTCATGAGTCCTTCCTGCGTAAAATCCTGCGATCGGATTCCCTTTCTTATCTGTTCCTATGGGATACTGGGCTTTGTTTCTGTAACGCCAGGGATCGTCCATACCGATGATGGGTTCCATGATGTCATCGATCAGCGAGGCTTCAAAGTCACCGATCCTTATCAGTGAATTTCTTACTTTATCCTGCTTAAACTTAAGCTGCTCTTCATAAGAAAGAGCCTGCAGTTGACAGCCGCCGCACTGCCTTGCGTATGGACAAGCCGGAGTAACACGAAAAGGAGAAGGTTTAATAACATTCTCAACCCTTGCGTATCCGTAATTCTTCTTAACCTTTGCGATACGGGTATCAATGATATCTCCCGGTATTGCATCCTTAACAAAGAGGGTATAGCCGTCTGTCTTGCCGACACCCATACCCTCGTTTGATATATCCGTGATCTCAAGCCGGATCATTTCGTTTTTCTTATACATTGCTCCAGCGTTACCTTTCTCCATAAACCCATTCCTGAATCAGAATCATTTACTGCTGATCAAACCACATCTCCCGTCTTTCTTACATTAGAATCAATAAGCCTGTTAAATCCAAGCCATCCTGTCTCCGGGGTTGAATTGAACAGTTCCGTAAGTGTCTCCATCTTGGCGTCCAGATTATCCGCAAAATTGAGCGCTACCGCTTCCATTAACGCCGGCTTTTTCGGAGAACCGAATTCGTACTCTCCGTGATGGGCAAGGATACAATGTTTTATCTCCGCTTCCAGCTTATGAGGAAAGCCTTCGATATTTTTTATCTTATCACCAACCATTTCACAGCCCATTACAATATGTCCCAATAATTGCCCGTCATCGGTATATTCATTCTGCGGAAAGCAGGAGAGTTCCTTAATCTTACCTATATCATGCAGCATTGCAACGGCAAGCAAAAGATCCTTTTTAAGCATCGGATATCTGGTCGTATAGAACTCACAAAGTTTTGTTACACTCAGTGTATGTTCAAGAAGACCGCCTACAAAACCATGATGCACACTCTTGGCCGCTGAACTTTTCTTGAAAGCAGAAATGAACTCCTCATCCTCAACAAAGAATGATTCACATAGCTTCTTAAGATGTTCAGACTTAAGACCTGCGATTATCTTAAGCAGCTCCTCATACATCCCGTCGATACTTTTGCTCGTCATTGGAAGATAATCGGCCGGATCATATTCTCCATCTCCAACCCTCCTGATCCTCTTAATACTGACCTGCAGCTGCCCGTTAAAGCTCGTAACATTACCAACTATAGAGCAGTAATCCAGTGCATCATAATCCTCGATCCCTGCCGAATTTGGATCCCAGATCTTGGCATCTATCGAGCCCGTCTTGTCCTGCAGGATCACGTTCTCATAAGGCTTGCCATTCTTGGTAACCAATGCCTGTTTATGTTTGATAAGATAAATATCATTTACATTATCACTTTCCTTAAACTGCTCAATGTATTTCATCAATCTCTCCTTCTTCTTTCTTTGCCTGTTTATCCATGCACTGATCTTATCGCATCAGGGCCCCGTCTCTCCTTAAGTTCGCGTTACCTCATGCCCTTATTTACTCAGTTTTCCAAGAGTTATCTCATAGGACAGTTCTACATATTCATCCCTTCCGAGCCTCTTGACGGTTACCATCATAAGATCTTCCGGCTGGCATTTTAACATCGCGTCCTTATAATCCGAAAATGAAGTTATATCCGTTGTTCCAAGCTTGACGATAACATCACCATTCTGTATCCCCGCTTCCATCGCAGGAGAATCAATGACAACCTGTCTTACATATGCACCCTGCGGAACCCCGAACTCGTCAGTCGCTTCCTTTGGAACATCCTTGCCTATTATTCCGAGGTATGCAATCTCCTGTCCGTTACTCAGCTTCTCGATCTTATCTTTGAGATCCGATATAGCATATCCCCGAATCAGGTTTTTGGCATCTATGGAAGCTCCGTCCTGTGTGATAACTCCCAGCACTCTTCCGGACATATTAATTATCACACCGCTTGCATTTGAACTTCCGTATATATCTGTCGTAAGCAAAGAAACATTGGTATCCGTCATATCCTTTACAGATGTATGGGAAGTGATCTGTCCCATCGCTGTTGAATCAGCCACACCCAGTGGATCTCCGATAGCTATAACAGGCATACCGTCAATATACGGACTCTTGGTACTTCCAAGTTCTGCCAGTTTGCAGGCTTCCTTTGTCTCGTCGGTGAGCTTATCAAGGTTGATCGCGATTATCGACATATCTATGTTCGGATCAGACTTCTTCCTTACTGCATCATATCTTTCACCATTGCAGAATGTGACAGTGATATGATCGGATGAATCGATCACGCTGGTTCTTGTAAGTATGAGCATTTCCATACCGTTTTCCGCAATGATCAGTCCTGCACAGGTATGTCTGTTTTCATACACATTCATAAACCAGTCTTTATCTGAGGAAACTCCTGTAACAGTAACCATGGAACGCCTTGCTTCCTGAGCCACCTCACCTATCTGCTGATACAGCTTCGTATAATCTTCAAGTTCCAGATCTTTTTCCACGGTCTCAACAACCTGTTTTATAATATCAGGACCTTTCCCGGGATCTTCATTCTCATCGTCACCGTTTTTAATATCTTCTGTATCATTGCCTTCCTTATTATCTGTTCCGTCATCGCCTTCACTGTTTTCTGACACAGAGTTGCCGCTTAAGATATCATTATCTGTATTATTGTCCTTTATTTCGGACACTTTATCATTATTGTCCGGCTCAATATCCGCATCAGGTTCTTTGCCCGGTTCGATATCTTCTTCATATGGCTCCAGAGTGACAACCTTGGTATTATCAACCGGATGCAGCCATTCGTTGAAGATCGGATACAGTGACACAAAGGTAAAGCAGGCGATCACTCCAAACACAAGCGCAAGAATACATGTAAACAGAGCCCTTAAGAACATGCGTCTCTTGTTTATAGGCTTCTCCTTGATCGTTTCTGTAATAAATTCAAAGTTCTGCTCACTGCTTCCCGCAGACTGTTCGTTTTCATTCTTGATATCCTGTTCTATATTGTTGCGTTCCATCTCGTCCATACCGCTCTCCTGCTGTTATAACTGTTCTTTTTCGTTCGTATTCTTTTCGTTCCGGATGATCACCGGATCATGTCTTCCACGACAATCTGTGCAACTCCCCTTCAGCCTGCAGTGATTTAAATCCCTGCTGCCTTAGCGCCTCATACAGTATTATCGATACCGAATTCGCCAGATTAAGCGACCTGATATCCTTAAGCATAGGGATCCTTATGCAAGTCTCTCTGTTCTCAACCAGTATCTCTTCAGGGATTCCTGCGCTTTCCTTGCCAAACATTATAAACGCGTCTTCTTCATAATCCGGCTGGGTATAATCCATATGCGCTTTCGTAGTTGCCATATATATCTTCGGATGACCGTTTAATTCCAAAAACTCTTCGTAATTTATATATCTTCGCACATCAAGCAGATGCCAGTAATCCATTCCGGCTCTCTTTATATTCTTCTCGGTAAGCTGAAAACCAAGCGGCTCAATAAGATGCAACACGGAACCGGTCGCGACACAGGTTCGTCCGATGTTTCCCGTATTTGCCGGTATTTCCGGTTCAAGCAGGACAATGTTCATATGAGTGTCTCCTCAATCTTACTCTTGGGGAGAGTAAAGATGAATTCAGTCCCGACTCCCACTGTACTTATCACGTTTATGTTCTCGTGGTGTGCGTTTATTATCTCCTTTGTTATCGCCAGTCCAAGGCCTGTTCCTTTTTTATCCTTGCCTCGCGACAGATCCGTTTTGTAGAAGCGGTCAAACACCAGCTTCTGACTTTCCTTGGGGATACCGATACCGCTGTCTTTTACCGACACGAATACTGCATCATTCTTCTCGGAGGTCTCAAGCTTGATGACCGAATTCGTGTCGCTGAACTTGATCGCGTTATCTATAAGATTGTAAAGCACCTGCTGTATCCTGCCTACATCAGCCGACACAAACAGCTGTTCACCGCACAGCACAAGATTAAACCTTATCCTCTTAGCCCGGCATGTTCCCTCGAAGGATGCCGCTGTATCCTTGATGACGGCATTTATGTCAAAATCAGTAATATCCAGGTGCATTCCCCTTGTATTAAGGTTATTAAGCTGCAGCAGCGAATTCGTCAGTTTAGTCAGCCGCTCAGTCTCATTAAGCACTATCTTAAGATACTTGCCCATCATCTCAGGCGGTATCGTGCCGTCCTCCATCGCCTCGATATAACCCTTGATCGATGTAAGCGGCGAGCGAAAGTCATGCGATACATTCGCAATGAACTGTTTCTGGTTATCCTCGCCTTTCGACAGTTCAGACGCCATATAGTTAAGTGAAGCCGCCAGATGACCTATCTCATCATCCTTGTTTACCTCTATCGTATGAGTGAGGTTCCCGTCCGCATATTCCTCCGTCGCTTTGGTTATCTTTTTAAGGGGTACATATACAACAACTGTGAATACCGCCAGCACCAGCATCGACAGTACGAACATTATACCAAGCGCCATGTAATATATGTTCATCAGGCTGTCGCAGGTATCATTAATGTCCTTGACACCGTAATGCATCACAACATATCCTTTTATCCTGAAATCCGAATTGATAGGTGAAAAAACACTTAACACTTCTTCTTCGAAGCTACCGTAAAAATCCCCTACCATATAATAATCGCTTCCGGTATCAGTAGGATTAAAATGCTCTATAACAATAGTATTCTCTGAATCCACGCTTTTATCCTGTGAACTGTAGAGCAGCTCTCCATCGGAATTGATTATCCATATCTCTGCCTGTGTAAAGGTATCTATTGCTTCCAGCTGGCCGCTGACATCTTCAGCTTCCATCGATGCATTATAGATACTGTCGGCATATCGTGTGGATATGAGCGTAGCTTCCTTATATAGCGCTGCTGCCTTTTCCTTTATAAGATGATCGAAAGTCAGCTTTGAAAACAAAGTCGCTATAAGAGTAAAGCTGATAAGGCCAAAAGCAAGATACGCCAGTATGAATTTTAGATATAATGTCTTCCTGTACTTCATTCCTCGTCATCCAATAAAGGATCCTTATTTCACCTCAAATTTGTATCCGATACCCCATACAGTGGATAATCTCCACATCTCATGATCCTTGATCTTTTCTCTCAGACGCTTGATATGCACATCAACAGTCCTTGTATCGCCTATATATTCATAGCCCCAGATATGATCAAGGAGCTGCTCGCGCGTGAATACCTGATTAGGTGAAGAAGCAAGGAAATAAAGAAGTTCCAGCTCCTTGGGCGGCATCTCAACCGACTCGCCAAAATACATGACCGAATAATTCGTCTGGTTGATGACAAGATCCGGATACTCTACGCACTTGACATCGGAAGTGGTCTCAACCGGCTTAACTGCCTGAGTTCTTCTAAGCACTGCCTTGACCCTTGCAACAAGCTCCTTACTGTCAAAAGGCTTCTCCATATAGTCATCCGCGCCAAGTTCCAGTCCCAGGACCTTATCAAATATCTCGCCCTTGGCTGAAAGCATGATTATAGGCGTTTGTGATTTTGCCCTTATCTCACGGCACACCTGATATCCGTCGATACCCGGAAGCATAAGATCTAACAGTATAAGGTTCGGCTTATAGGAATCAAAGGTTTTAAGCGCCTCCTCGCCGTCATGTACTGTCTGCGTATCGAAGCATTCCTTGGTCAGATACAGGGAAATAAGCTCCGCGATATTTGCATCATCATCTACTATCATTATTTTTTGTTTGTTGGCCATGTTACTCTCCCTTTATTCCACATTTTATATTAAAGATACTTCCTGTTTTATCACTTAAACGTGACTATTGTCACTCCCGAATCACCCTCGCCGTATTCTGCAAGTTTATATGACTTTACATATTTGATCTTCTTAAGCTGGTTCCATACTGCATTTCTAAGGGCACCCGTGCCCTTTCCGTGTACTATCCTCACACTCTCAAGATGTGACAGATATGCATCATCAAGATATTTCTCAAGCTTTGGTATCGCTTCATCAGTCGTATTGCCGATAAGATTAAGCTCCATCGATATCGTGGAAGCTTTGGACATTCCCATGCTGACACCGTAGCCGGACGGCTGTTTTGCATTCCCTGATCCGCCTCTTTTCTTCCCGGATTTCCCGGTTTTACCGTAATATCCCGGTCCTGAAATATCTGCAGTATCTATAAGTTCTATATCATTTATATTCGTCTGCATACGCATGATCCCGCATTGTACGAACAGATTACCCTTGTTATCGGGAAGTGAATTTATCGTTCCATCAAGTCCCATCGAGATGATCCGCACACTTTCTCCGAGCCTAAGGTGAGAGACGGGGCTGCGGGACACGGGGACGGTTCTTTCGTCCTCATTTTGTGAGGACAAAAGAACCGTCCCCGTGTCCCGCCTGCGTACTGAATCAAGCTTCTTCCGAAGCTTCGTGCGTTCCTCTTCCATCTCCTGGATGGTCCCGTATTTCTGGAAGTTACGTATCGCCTCATCGGCGCTTTCCTTGGCATTTGACAGGAGTTGCTGCGCTTCCTCCCTTGCTTCGCTTATTATGCGCTCACGCTGACCATTTAACTTACTCTTCTTTTCTTCATAATCCGATCTTAAACGTTCTATCTCTTCCTTATACTGAGCAATAGTCAGCTTCTCCTGTTCGATCAGCACACGGTTGTTTTCAAGTTCAGTAAGTACATCCTCGAAGCTCTCTTCGGCCTCGCTGATCCTGTCTTTTGCACTGTCGATTATATATGAAGGCAGTCCAAGCTTCCCTGCTATTGCAAAAGCATTGCTCTTACCTGGTACCCCGATCAACAGCCTGTAGGTCGGTGCCAATGTTTCCACATTGAATTCACAGCTTCCGTTACATACCCCTTCTTCCTTAAGTGCATACACCTTAAGCTCACTGTAATGCGTGGTCGCTGCTGTACGTATTCCTTGTTTATGCAGATGATCAAGTATTGCCATTGCCAGAGCAGCACCCTCGGTCGGATCGGTCCCGGCACCCAGCTCATCAAACAGACACAGCGAATTCTCATCGGCGTTATCCAAAATACTAACTATCGTTTTCATATGCGATGAAAACGTGGAAAGACTCTGCTCTATACTCTGCTCATCCCCTATATCCGCAAACACTTCGTCAAACACGCATAACTGGGAATGATCGAGCGCGGGTATATGAAGTCCCGACTGTCCCATCAGAGTTAACAGTCCCAGTGTTTTAAGCGCAACGGTCTTACCGCCCGTATTCGGCCCGGTGATTATAAGCAGATCAAAATCATCTCCAAGCCTTATATCTATCGGAACTGCTTTTTCCCTGTCAAGAAGCGGATGTCTCGCTTTTTTAAGCCTTATTATCCTGTCTTTATTATATTCCGGTCTGGTACCACCCATGTCAAGAGCCAGATGTCCTCTTGCAAATATATGATCAAGCTCTGTCATAAGAAGCTGGCTTAATCTTATCTCTTCAACATGTTCCCCGCATTGTACAGACAGGGATGACAGGATTACTTCTATTTCTTTTGCTTCCTTTATCTCCAGTTCGCGTATCTCATTATTAAGGTTTACAATAGCAGTCGGTTCGATGAAAAAGGTCGAAGCCGTAGATGATCTGTCATGTATCATTCCGGGAACACTGCCCTTGTACTCAGCCTTGACCGGAATGCAATACCTGCCCTCACGCATTGTTATGACGCTGTCCTGCAGATAGGACTTATATGTGTTGTTAACCATGCTGTTAAGCTGCGAATGTATCTTATCATTCGTAACCTTTTTAAGACGCCGTATACTCTTAAGTTCAGAACTAGCATCATCTGCTATCTCGTCAACCGCCAGTATGCATCTTCGTATCTCTATTGATACTTGTGTCAGCGGCTCAAGACCCGTAAACAGTTCATCAAGGCAGTCTGGCTCAATATTTTCATCCCGACGTCCATAAGACTTGACCCTTGCAGTATTTTCAAGAAGGCCGGCTATATTCAGCAATTCCTCCGAATTTAAGGAACTTCCTTTATCAAGCCTTTTAAGAGAAGCCTCAACCGGCTTATTTCCGCCAAAGCTTACGGAAGTGCCGCGCAAAAGCCGCCCCGCCGCATCATCTGTCTCTTTCTGCAATCTTATAACTTCGTTATAATCGTTTACCGGTTTAAGTTCCTGACACTTTATCCGGCCCGGCTCAGAAGTTGCCCTGTCCGCGAGCATCTTTATTATCTTATCATATTCAAGCGTAGTTAGTACCTTTGGATTCATGGAAATATTTTAACATATATTCATACAAAATACATCAGAACTCATAATATAGTACTAAGTAACGGGAAGAACGGGAAATAAAAAGAAAATGACCGTGTCAGCATTTTCGCCTTGTATTCACCATGAATAAGTGTTATAATCAAAAAACGTCTATGAGCAGTTTTATGCTTACAGGTTTCAGAGCTTCTTAAATGAGGGGAGGCTGTTTATCCTAATAAGTGGGTGTTTATCTTTTATTAAACATGTACGAGGGATGTAACAATGGAACCGATAGTTAAGGAAAAGGGCAGAAGCAACGCTATGCTTAAGGTTTGCGGCTTCATCGTGGATAAGCGCAATCTGTTCTTTCTGATTTTCATCATATTGTCAATCTTCTCTGCTTTTTCGAGAAACTGGGTAAAAGTAGAGAATTCTTTGGCAGCTTTTCTTCCCGAAACAACCGAAACAAAACAGGGACTTGATCTTATGGATGAGGAATTCGTGACCTATGGTTCATGTAAGGTCATGATCGCCAACATATCATTCTCCCAGGCTGAAAAGATCCGATCCGACTTAGAGGAAATCCCCGGAGTTTTTTCGGTATCATTCGATGATACACTGGATCATTATAACAATGCTTCGGCACGCTTTGACATAACGTTTCAATACGACGAAGATGATCAGGCATGTCTGACTTCACTTGATGCAGTAAAGGATTATATAGCAAGATATGATTCTTATTTATCTACTACTCTCGGCGATGTGCAATCTGAGCTTATAGCCGAAGAAATGAAGCTGATATCCGTTCTGGTCGTTATAGTTGTGCTTACGGTATTATTGTTAACTACCGAAGCATATGCGGAGATCCCTGTTCTACTTATAACTTTCGGTGCCAGTGCTATACTGCAGCTTGGCTCCAACTTCATATTCGGAACTATATCTTTCGTATCCAATTCCGTGACCATCGTGCTTCAGCTTGCACTGTCCGTTGACTATGCCGTTATCTTCCTTAACCGCTACAAAGAGGAACATCGCGACAAAGCACCGCGGGAAGCAATAATCACTGCCCTTACCAAAGCGATCCCTGAAATATGCGGAAGTTCACTTACAACTATCGGCGGTCTTGTTGCCATGACTTTCATGCAGTATAAGATAGGACCGGATATGGGCATCGTCCTTATCAAGGCTATCCTCTTAAGTCTTATTTCCGTATTCCTTCTCATGCCCGGCATCATCATGCTGTTTGCGCCGCTCATGGAAAAAACCAAACATATAAATTTCATACCCGACATTCCCTTTGTCGGCAAGTTTGATTTTTCGACAAGGTTCGTGGTCGCTCCTTTGTTCTTAGTTGCGGTAGTAGTCGCTTTCTTTATCCAGAGCAAATGCCCTTACGTTTTCGGCTATTCCACACTTGATACTCCTCTAAAAAACAGAGTACAGATAGCAGACGAGATGTTGGCTGACAACTTCGGCCATGAAAACCTTATCGCCCTGGTAGTTCCGGGCGGCAATTATGATAATGAGAAAAAGCTTCTTGACGATCTTTCGACAAGAAAAGAGGTAAAGTCATGCCTCGGACTTGCTAATCAGGAAGCTCTTGGCGGCTACACTCTTACAGACAGGCTTTCTCCCAGACAGTTTGCCGAACTGATAGATCTTGATTATGAAGTAGCCAAGCTGATATACACCGCATATGCGGTAAATGATAAGGATTATGCCAAGGTCGTAAACGGACTGTCCGCATATAAGGTACCTCTTATAGATATGTTCTTATTCATACATGAGGAGATAGACCAGGGATATGTCACCCTTGATGATGAAACAAGAAATAAGCTGGATGAAGCTTATAAGATGATAAATTTTGCGAAAGAACAGTTGCAGGGTGAGAATTATTCACGTATGCTTGTTTATCTGAACCTTCCTGAAGAAAGTCAGGAAACCTATGATTTTATCAACGAGATGCATGAAATGGGGCAAAAGTATTACGATGGAAATATCTATACTGTCGGTGAATCCGTAAGCCAGTTGGATCTTAAGAAGACGTTTTCACGTGATAATCTCGTAGTAAGCATAGTATCGATCCTGGTCGTTCTCGTAGTTCTGCTGTTCACATTTAAATCAGCCGGAATGCCGGTACTTCTTATCGCTGTCATACAGGGAAGTATCTGGATCAACTTTTCATTTCCTGCACTGGAACATGATAATATCTTCTTCTTAAGCGAACTTATAGTAAGCTCCATTCAGATGGGCGCGAATATAGACTATGCTATCGTCATAGCCGGACGATATACGGAATTACGTAAGAGTAAAGAAAGGCGCGAATCCATAATCGAGACAATGAATTTCTCCTTCCCTACTATAATCACATCCGGAACCATGCTTGCCGTTGCCGGTTTCCTTATAGGTAATCTTACTTCCGACGGAGCGATCTATGGTATCGGGCAATGCATCGGACGTGGTACCATTATCTCAATATTCATAACCATGTTTGTACTTCCCCAGATACTGCTTGTGGGTGATACGATAATAAGCAAAACGGCATTTGTAATGAATATGCCGATCCATACAAGAGAAGTTACAGGACTCAACCGTGTGAACGGTATTGTAAGGGGACATATAAACGGTGTTGTTACAGGTACGATGCATGCTATCGTAAGAGGAGACATGAATGCCTTTGTCGAAGCAGGAAATATCGTACCGCTTACAGAAGAAGAAGCAAAGGCGTTCATGATGCCCTCTCTTCCGTCAAAAGAGCCTGAGCATGTGAAGGTTACGGATAAGACAAAAACATCACAACACAGCAGATCAAACAACAATGATAAAAACAGGACAAAGGTTCAAAAGCAGAACAAAACCGCAACAACAGCCCGCCGCAAACCTCCTGTTAATAAAACAAATGACAGGAATAAGGCCGTAAAGAGCAATGCAAATAACATAAGGAATAAGGGGGTACGCAGTAATGAAAAATAGACGAATAGCCTCCCTTATGACTTTTGTCATTATCATCTCAACCATACTCTCAGTACTTGCACCAACAGACTCATATGCGGTCACCAATCTGACAATGACCGAAGGGACCGGTAAAGGACCTTCTGTTGAAGTTATCCGTGTTGATGAAAACGGTAACGAAATAATAGATGAAGAAAAGAAGGACAGCGAATCTGAAAATTCAGGTGATGAAAAAGAGGATCATACTGTTGATCCTGTAAGTTCAACCTATGAAGATGATATACAGGGTTTTTCATATCCTGATGATCAGATGAACCTGACCACGATATATGTTTCCACTCCACAGGATCTGATAAAACTTGCCAGAAACTGCCGTCTTGACACATGGTCCCGGGATAAGAATGTTGTTCTGACAGATGATATCCTTCTTGATGGCAGTAATTTTAAATATATTCCCATTTTCGGCGGTGTTTTCGATGGACAGGGGCATACGATCTCGGGTGTCAACGTGACTGATTCTGAAAGTTACACAGGTTTGTTCTGCATCACACAGGAAAGTGCTCTGATCAAAGACCTTAAGGTTCAGGGTTCACTTATTCCTTCCGGAGACCAGCTCGCAACCGGAGGTATCGTTGGAGACAATTACGGAATAATAAGCAACTGTACCTTTGAAGGAAATATAAGCGGTTATGATTATTCAGGCGGTATCGCAGGTTACAACGAACAGACCGGCAATATCACCAGCTGTACCAGCAAGGGCTATGTCTACGGTATGCATTTTACCGGCGGTATTACAGGATATAACCTTGGCACTATAAACGGCTGTACCAATAATGCCAAGATAAATATTGCCAGTGTTGATAATTCCCTGTCTCTACAGAACGTTAAGCTCGATCAATATAAGGACAAGCTTAGTAATCTCTTCGGAGATAATAATAAACAGGATTCAACCAGCGTTCTTGACAGTACTGTGGATACCGGCGGAATATGTGGATATTCACAGGGTAAGATAATAAGCTGTGTAAATAATGCACTTATCGGATATGAACATATCGGTTATAACGTCGGCGGTATCGTGGGACGCCAGGATGGATACGTTGATCTGTGTATAAATAACGGCGAAGTATACGGACGTAAAGATGTTGGCGGTATCGCCGGCCAGGCTGAGCCTTATGTCGTTATCGACATAAAGCAGGATATAATAGAACAGCTCACCACAAACATGAATACATTACACGATCTGGTAGGTACTACCCTTACTGATGCCGGCAATGAATCCAACATAATCACTGCGCGTCTTAACGTTGTCAAAGATTTCACTGACAGGGCATTGGGCGATACCTCATATCTTGCAAATGAGACTGAAACCTGGATAAACGGGGTTATGGACAGCGGCAATGAATTCCTTAACCGCATTGATTATGTCGTAGCAGAATCATCCAAAAACGGTGGATTACTGGATCAGACAAAAAGTGGCATTGACAATGCTTCCTCTGTTGTCAAAAACCTTACCAATGCGGTGGATGATCTTGACATAGAAAAATATATGACAGAGGAGGAGAAAGTAAGCTATAACCAGGCTAAGTCAAATATAAAAGAGGCCACTGACAGATTTCGGATCATCAAGGCAGAGCACAAGAACAGAGATTACGATTTTTACTATTGTGAATATATTAAATATAACCCTATTACTCCTTTCAATCTGGCTCTGTTTGACGAAGACGATGAGAGAATAGACTGGTCTTCTCTTTCCCAAAATGGTTCTCATTATACGGTTAAAAAAATAAACGATACACCTCCTCCCGAATATACCGATTTCCCTGACCCTGACAATGAGATCGAAAAAGGATTGGATTTAGCCGCCAGCATAGATGCAGACGCACTCATCCTGAAAGATACGGAAGAGGAATTCGAAAGTGAATTTCAAATGTCCTTTGCCCGATATCTTGAAGAGAATGTCTCTACAATAGAAGAGATCATTACAATACACTTACAGGATCTCGGAGACAATGTAAGCAAGGATGTAAAATATGCGATCAAGAACACCAAAGATTCCTTAAATAATTTCGGCACTGCCGTGAGTGAGACAAAGAGTATAGCTTCCAACCTTAATTCAAGATCAAATATAAGTATGCCCAAACTTTCTCCTGAATATCAAGGGCGCACTAACAGCCTTGTCGCAAATATCCAGGGAATGAGTGATAATCTGGGGCTGCTTAACAACGAAATGAATTCATCCAATCAGACGCTTGTTAATGATATGATAAAGGTTAATGATCAGTTTAATGTTATCATGCTTCTTATCGCTGATGCGATCGATGGTGCACTCGATGAAGATTATACTGATGTTTACATGGATAATTCACTTGCAGTTGCCGAGGATTCCACTGATGCTACAATAGCCGATTCCATCAATTATGGCACGATACACGGTGATATCGATACAGCCGGCATCGCAGGTACTATGGCTATCGAATATGATTTTGACTTGGAGAGTGATGTTACCGGTATAAGAGATGCTGCCAACGGCGTAACTTATCGTACCAAATGTGTATTAAGACGCAACAAGAATGACGGATATGTCGAAGGGCTGAAAAGCTATGTAGGAGGCGCATGCGGGCGTCAGGAAATGGGAACGATACTTCATTGTCAGAATTTCGGAAAGTTATCGAGCAGTTCTGGCGATTATGTTGGAGGTATTTCCGGTGAATCCCTTTCAACGATCCATGACAGTTATACCAAAGGGATACTTAATGGGGATGAATATGTCGGCGGGATAGCCGGTAAAGGATACGATATCAAGGGGTGCTTTTCATTACCTTCCATACACAGCACCGGAAGCTGTATTGGTGCCATAGCCGGTGATAATGATCCAAACGGCAGGATATACGGTAATTATTTCACGTCAGAAGATCTTGCTGGTATAAACCGGGTAAGTTACCGCAGTAAAGCTGAACCTGTATCATACTACGATCTTCTGGAATTTGAGGGGATCCCAACGGAATTCAGAACGATCAGGGTCAGCTTTGTGTTGGATGACAAAGTACAGTCAGTTAAGGAATTTAAATATGGTGACTATGTAAGTTCGATCCCCAGCGAAATATCCGACACAGAATATATTTTATGGGATTGGGATAATTTGGAGCTTAATGATCTTAAGGCTGATACTGAGCTTATCGGCAATTCGGCAAAATATATTACCACTCTCGCAAGTCTGCAGATGCGCGAAAACGGACAGTCTGCCGTTCTTGTTGATGGCAAGTTTGTTAAAAGCGATGTTTTGGTTTCCGAACTGTCGGGAATGAGCAGTGATCCCAGTATAATCGAAACATGGAAGCTGACCATACCTGATGATTTCGAGGAAGAACATCTTATAAGATACTGTCCTCCTTCTTCCATTAAAGACTTCAAGATACTGCTTATCGGTAACTACGAAGATGCGGAAGCAGAGCTTGTACAGATGGGTAAATATTATACCTTTTCGGTACCCGGACAGGTTGTACAGTTTATCGTAAAAGATACATATGTTAATCCGGTGATCAAATACGCCGGATTTGAAATAGCCGGTATTATAGTATTGATCATAATTCTTGTTATGATCATTCACAGAAACAGAAATCCCAAAAAGAGAAAAGTTTCATCGGCTGCTTCATCCAAACGCATTAAAGACGATATCGAATATATTGACCTCAAAAAACAAGATGACTAAAAAAGCGCCTTATATAATCACCGGAGCATTATCTGCCGCTTTGTTCTATGTTTTTTATGGATTCAGGGTATTGGATCCCCTATACGTAGACTGGCTGTTATCAGGCGGAGATTTGAGCCAGCATTATCTTGGTTGGGCATTATACCGAAATTCACCGTTTAAGTTGAATTTCGGTCTCACAAATGCCTTGGCTTATCCGTTCAGTACCTCTATCGTGTTCACCGATTCCATTCCTCTTATGGCAGTTCCCTGTAAGATCATAGGACGCTTTACATATGTCCAGTTTCAGTATTTCGGTATCTGGGCTCTGCTCTGTATTGTTCTTATGGGTCTTCTTACCTGTTTTCTCCTAAACAGATACATTGATGATCCGGTAGTACTTGTTTTCTCCAGCCTGCTTACAACCATCTCCCCCTGTATGTTCAAACGGATATTCTGGCACACTTCCTTAGGTGCGCATTTCCTCATAATATTGGGTCTTATACTGATCGTATACAGGAATGAACTGTGTGATACCTTAAAACATACGATAATGTGGTGGTCTCTAACCGGTTTTCTGTGCAGCTTCATACACATTTATTTTCTTGCAATGAACGCCGTGTTTCTTCTATGCTTTATCTGTTTTCGCATCATAGATCTGAAACGAAAATCCGGATCAGTTTTCTCAGATCATGATCATTTAAAGGTAGTGTCTGTCATATGTGCTCCTGTCTCTTATTTTGTGACTGCAGCGCTGTCAGTCTGGCTGCTTGGTGGATTCTCATCGGGAATGAACAGCGGTGCTCCCGGACTTAACTACTACAGTTTCAATCTTAACAGCTTTTTTAATCCGCAGGGCTGGTCAGTAATTCTCCCTGATCTTCCATATTATGCGGATGGACAATATGAAGGTTTCGCATATCTGGGATTTGGCATGCTTACCGCTGTGATTATCGCCATAGTTACCGGTCTGCTAGCATTTCGCAGAAATATGTATTTTATTAAACGCTGCATACCATATATATTATGTGTTTTCATCCTCATCTTTTTTATTATCATCATGTCCGAATCCAATGAGATAACTTTTGGAAGCAGACTTCTGTTCTCAGTAAAAATTCCGGACGGTCTGCGAAATTCATGGGAGATCTTCCGTTCGTGCGGAAGGCTGGTCTGGCCTGCTGTTTATATAATATGTCTCATAACTCATGTTATCCTGTTCCGTTCAATGCGTCCGGTTTTTGCTGCTTCACTGCTGGTGCTGTGCCTGTTTCTTCAGCTGTTTGACCTTAGAAACATTATTGAGCTCAAACATTCCGAATTTGCCGGGCAGGCATTTTATACACACAGACTCAATGATAAACTGATAAACAGTATCGCGGATGATAAGGATCTTAAACACATCGTTTTTTTGGATAAAGATAATCTGACGCAGGAAGAACTATATTCTTTTGCTGAATTTGCTGCAAGAAAAAGGCTTACTATCAATGATTTTTATTTTGCACGTTCGCTAAATCATCCCGTAAACGAAGCTGCACTTGACTTTTTTATGCATCCATCCGAGGATACTCTGTATGTTATATCCGATGAATCCTATGAAATGAGATATATGTTTGATCTTTCTTATTATAAATACGGAGACTTAAGTCTGGGGCTTAAGTCTCCGCTTAATGTCGATAGTTAAATCCTTATCAGGCTTAACTTACGATTGACTGTTGTGTTAATAGATGTAGGGAGTATATGGATACAGCATGTTTACAGGAACTACTGCCGGATACGTCCCCGGAGCATAGATATTGGGCGTACTCATGGTTGCAGGAGTAGGGTTATTCAACGAATAAAGCGATGGTATCCTGCCTTCCTTTACTCCATATGTAAGATAATGCCACAATAATCTCTCAGGATATTTACCGTTTGCATAACCTGCACGCATCTCCGGATATGCTGCCGCATAGAAATCCGAATCAAACACTGTTCCGTCAGGAAGCATATATACCTTGGCTTCTGCCTCGGCGGGCGCAGCCAAAAAGATCATTACTGTTGCTGCCATTACAACTAAAAGCTTCATTACAAAACGGTGATTATTACTCATGACCATTACATCCTCTAAACATTATTACTTCTTTACGTTGAAAGCCTTCATTCCGGGATACTTAGCTGCATCACCGAGTGCTTCCTCTATTCTTAACAACTGGTTGTACTTCGCAACACGCTCTGACCTTGAAGGAGCACCTGTCTTGATCTGACGTGTATTGAGAGCAACTGCAAGATCAGCGATCGTGGTATCAGCCGTCTCACCTGACCTGTGTGAAGTAACTGCGGTATAACCATTCTTATTGGCAAGCTTGATCGCATCCAGTGTTTCTGATACTGATCCGATCTGATTAAGCTTGATAAGTATTGAATTGGCTGCACCAAGCTCGATACCCTTGGCAAGACGCTCGGTATTGGTAACGAACAGGTCATCGCCTACAAGCTGAACCTTATTACCGATCTTCTCAGTCATCTTCTGCCAGCCTTCCCAATCCTCTTCGTCAAGACCGTCTTCGATGGAGATGATAGGATACTTATCTACAAGTGACTCCCAGTGAGCTATAAGCTCATCTGTTGTAAAGTCCTTACCTGACTTGGGCTGATGATAGAAGCCCTTGCCCTTCTCGCTCTTCCACTCAGATGCAGCTGCATCCATGGCTATCATAAAGTCCTTGCCGGGCTCAAAGCCTGCTGCCTTTATAGCCTCAAGGATCTTCTCTATAGCTTCCTCATCGCTCTTAAGACTGTTGGGAGCAAAACCGCCCTCGTCACCAACTGCTGTAACGTCGTTCATCTTCTTGATGAGAGCCTTAAGGTTATGGAATACCTCGGCACACCATCTTAAGCCTTCCTTAAATGAAGGAGCACCAACAGGCATTACCATGAACTCCTGTGTATCAACAGCGCTGTCTGCGTGTGCTCCACCATTTAAGATATTCATCATAGGAACCGGAAGTCTGTTTCCCGATACGCCCCCAAGGAATCTGTATAACGGAATATCCAAAGACTTGGCTGCTGCCCTTGCTGTAGCGATTGATACTGCCAGGATTGCATTTGCTCCAAGATTTGATTTGTCCTTCGTACCATCA
>JAFXVI010000077.1 GCA_017524595.1 Lachnospiraceae bacterium
GCTTGTAATCACTTAATCCGCTGCTTGCGGCTAATGCTGCTCTATCCACCGCATCACGGTATGTTTGCGCTACAACAGTAGTGTTCGACATATTTACAAGCTCTCCTGCCGTTTGCCGGCCTACCGCTTGTGCGAATTGATTCAGCCTGCCTATATCGTTCTGTGTCAGATTTTTATGCTTAAGGGCTTCATTAAATCTTTTATCGTGAAAAGTATCACTCAACACATTTTGGTATAACATCAAGACCCGCTTAACAGATACGCTGATAACCGTTGAAATTTTGGATGTTATATCATTGATATCAGCTCCTAAGCGTGTCATAATCACGATCCTGTTAACGCTGGATGGATTAAGCTCACCTATCTTTTTTATCTGTTCCGCGACCCTCGTAATGTAATAGGTATTAAGCTCTTCATATTCCTTCATGATAAAGGATAATGGATCTTTACCTTTACGGGATTGCATCTATGCTATACCTCATATTTGCGTAAATATGTTACACAAATATTTTAACATAGAACCTGCAAATATTCAATTTTTTACGCCCTTAAGCCGTCGGTTTGGTGGGCGTTGTAGTCTGTACCGGCTGCGATCCTCCGGGAGGACTTACACCCTTTACACCGTTATCTGTTTCCGGCTCCGGCGGTTCCGAAGGAGGACTATTCAGGTCATTAAGATTTACTCCCGGAATGAGTGATTGAAGGGATGTTGTCTTTTCCTTCTGTATCTCTTCCAAGGCTGCCATAGCCTGCGATTTAGTTTCCCCAAAATGACGCATACGAAACTCAACCTTGCTCATAAGCTCCGATGCAACAAGCACAAGATCCTCATTCATTTCCTGCGTTTTATCTACAAGAATTGAATCATCCCAGTCGAACGATACTTCATATTCTCCTTCCGGCGCAAGGTTATAGAGTGTTGCAAGTTTATCCATAGCCCTGATAACATCCTTAAAGCAGGTTTCAAGTGCTTTTTGGTTATCAGATATCGTCGCATATGATCTCTGCTTAAGTATGCGCATCTCTGTCGCGGTTCTTGCCTCGGATATATTTGCATCCGCTATAGTGCCGCGTGATAATCCGGTAAGATCCTCTATTCTCATGAGAAGCTGGTTAAGGCCGTTCACAAGGTTAGAATCTCTGATTGCAGGACTGAATACTTCGTATAGGTCCCTGTCGCCTTTATCAATATCGACTGCACGGAAAAGTCGCTTGTTAAGTTTCGGCATTTCCATCTTACCGTCACCGTTCTTATTCGGACGCATGGCAGTAGGATCTACGTCAATAGCAAGCTCTGATCCTTCATATTCCCACATAAGCCTTGAATACTGCTTATCGGCTTCTCTTATCAGGTCTTTTGCCTTCGCATATACGCTTGTACCCATAGGGCTTTCAACGTCGACGCTATTTGCAGCAGCAACCTTGAACCATCCGAACATCTGCCCCTCGGCATTTTCTACGATTGCCTTTTCTTCAAGGTCGGCCCATATCGGAACGCTCTTAAGATTTATCTCCGTACCGATGCTGTTCTTGTTGGTAGACTTAAAAGCACGCTGCGTGATAATAACATTGTCACCATCTACAACGTGCCGCTCCAATCGGGTGTAAATCGTCTGCCCCTCCGTGTAGGTGTCCCTGAAAATCACATCTATAAGGTTCCCGTCGCTTCCGAACGATACCGGGTATAAGGCCCAGTCACACGTCCAGGCAAAGTGTATATGCTCATCCTTCGGATAAGGCCGCAATGTCATACCGCCTGCTGCGCATCCCTGCTCTAACTTCTGCCTAAGATCATCAAAGACCTTAGTGAACTCTTCCTTAAGGAACTTAGCACGGGGATTTGGCTGCTCGTCGCCGTTCTCTCCTGACTTCCCTGTAATATCCCAGTTAAGCTCTATGATTATCTGTCGTGCAATCTCCGACGCAATGAAGGAAGGAAGGTTAAGGGATTTTACCGTTGCCTCGTCCTTATCTTCCGGTACTACCCATGTCGGTTGATTGATATACATTTTGTACCACTCATCCAGGGCATTTATCATGTCTGTAGATAATGGCGTTTCGATATTTTCAACACTCTCTATGCTTGTATATGGGATCATTTTATGTAGTACGCTCCTTATCGCTTCTGCTAACCACATTCTTTAATACCTCTTACTGGCCTTTGCGCTTCCATACTCTTTCGAGTGCATAACGCGTGCAGTCAATGGAGTGGTTATCGTGATCGGGATATCCTGATATGATCTCGCCATCGTCTGTACGCTCATACTCGTAATTCTGAAATTCTCTTGACGTTTCCGGGCAGCGTATCGGATCAATAACAATCTGATTAAGTGACTGTAACCACTTAATGCCGTATCGTACTGAATCAGGTCCCTTTATTGCCCCACGACACAAAGAGCCGTAGTCTCTGTAGTCTCCTACCGACTTCGGCTCTGCTGAATCTGCTGTAATAAGGTCCTGCCCGGTAACGTGTTTTTCCATTACCAGTCTATTCCATGTTTCCGCATTGCTTGTTTTATAGCAACGCATCTCATCATAAATATATAAAATCTTGCGTGTGCTGTCATAATGCATCTTGCCCCAGTGATACGGGTCAGGATACCAGCCCCAGTCAATACCCATAAAGATATTATCGAATATGGATATCTCCTGATCGGTTATAGGCCGGATGCATAAGTTATCAAATACCTCACCGCCTGTACCTACCGGAATACCTAAATATTCATGCGTGTACGCTCGCGGATTGGTAAGCAACAACTCATTCGCATCTTCAAAGAACTGCTCGCCTAACCACTCTCGCGGTACGTCCTTATAGCAGCTCATATGCCTTACCGCGTTTGCACGCGGTTTAAGCACGTATTCATTCGCCCAGTTTGACCGGCTGATAGGCGGGTTAAAGCTCTTAAATACTACGAACTTAGAGCCGCCACGCATTACAGACTGCTGTACGCTTCGTATTTCTTCTTCACCTGCGAACTCGTCTAACTCCTCAAACCACAAATACTTAAGATAGCCCTTCGCTACCTTAATGGATTTGAGCTTTTTAGCTTTATCAAGTCCACGGAACAGGATCACCTGTCCTGTAGGCTTATATCGTAATTTGAACGGGCTTGTTGTGGCCTTCCATAAATCAGATACGCCCAGGGCCTCAATGCCCCATAGCACCTGCTCAAATACTGATGTACCGATA
>JAFXVI010000078.1 GCA_017524595.1 Lachnospiraceae bacterium
CCGTAATCGGCATAAACGTGCAGCTGAAATAGAACACTCCATGTATCATCATAAGCGCTCTGAGCCATCTATCTGTCTTGTTCTTCGGCTTCATCGAAAACCCTGTGAAGAAAGTTGAAAGCGCCATTAAACCATAGCCGAGCAGGTCATAGTTGAAGATAAGCCCACACTTGCCCATTTCTAACAATTTTGCCGCCTGGTCGGTCAGTTGCTCGTTGTTTACTGTGGTCAGCTGTGTAAAGTAGACCAACATAATAAATGTGGCGTAAACCGCTGCAAGGGTTAGTCCTATATTCGCAGCAACTTTACGATCATTTTCACATTCGTTATGAAGTCCTGCCGTCATCATAATAAAACCTATCGGCAGGATAAGGCACACAAAGAAACTTCCCATAGAATAGTTGATCAGTAGAAACAGCGCAAACATAAAGACTGTCACCATAACTATCGCTGAGCCTACTTTAGCAATCATCTTGTTCATATCCATCGAATCTCTCTCCTCTACAAATCCTTACTTTTATGTTTATCACTATCTTTCGATCTTACAATACAAATAATACATAACACAATTAATGGGTGGTAGTGAGAAAAGATATATCCTGTGCATGACAAAAGTCATATGTTATTTAATTAACTCGCGAAGCTCATCCATGAAGTCCGAATTATTCTTCTCAGTGCTTATTGATATCCTGTAATAGCCCTTACCAAGTCCATGGTAATCACTGCAGTCTCTTATCAGGATTCTACGGCTTAGCATCTGCTCATACAGATCAATATCCGTTTTGAGCAGAATATAATTTGCATCACTTGGAAGAATCTTTATTCTATCTGACAAATCGGTCAGCTGTGAAAGCATCCTGTCACGTTCTTTATTTATGAATTCAATACTCGCTGTAATATAATTCTTCTCGTCATCATAATACTCACGAAGTATCCTCACAGCTTCAAGTCCCGCTGCTTCTGCCATGCAGGATATGTTCCATTCCGGAAGCAGCTTTCTTATCTTTGCTGCAAGTTCTGCATCCCCGAAATACGCCATTCCCAGCCTGATTCCCGGAATCGCAAAAGTCTTTGTGAAAGCATCTATTATGACCAGTCTCTTATAATCCTGTAAAAATGATCCTTCGTCTGCAATGTCTGACTCATCTATTTTTACGCCCGATAACTGCCCTGTTTTCTCGGCAATAAATCGCTTCGCACTGCACTCAAGCTCTCTACCTGTAAGTGTCATGAAGCATTCATCTATTATTACATAAACATCCTTCTCTGCCGCAGCAGACAGAATGTTTCTAAGTTCATCCTCTTCAACAAGCCTTCCCGTAGGATTATTCGGCGTTGCAAATACTATCACATCTCCGGCAGCAGCATTGTTTCTGATGTCATCCAGAAGAGGATACTCCACAATCTCGCAGCCGGCTGCTTCAGCAGCATAACGGTAGCCTGTAAAAGACGGCACCGGAAGAAATACCTTCCTTCCGGCGAAGTATCTCATAACAGTCATCAGAAGCTCCGATGCACCGTTCCCAAGCAGTATATTGTCTGCCGGAATATTTGTAATCTCGGAAAGCGCACCTATAAATCTCTCATGCTTAATATCCGGATATTTTTCCACCCTGGAAAGTGCCTGCTGCATCGCCGCATTCACAGACTCCGGACAGCCCAGCGGATTCACACTGACCGAAAGATCTATATTCACTTTATTTCTGTAAATATCTCCGCCGTGCGACATCCAACCACTCCTGCATCATCATACTTTTACATCTGCTATATCCGTTTCTCGCTTTTCTATCACCAGAGACGTGTTTATTGTCCGTCCAATCAATCAGATGATTTCTCTTTTTTGCAGTTCCTTCAAAGCATCGATCAACTTCTTATTATCTGCATCTGTAATATTTCCGATATGCCCCACACGGAAAACCGTCTCAGCGTATTCTCCGCCGTTCGGACATATCCAAATATCATATTCATCCTTAAGTATCCTGAATATCTCCTTCGCCGATGCAGTAGTCGGATGAAGCGAGGTTACTGCATTTGAAGGTGATTCAGAAACCGGCTCAAACGGAAGATCCTTAATGCCCTCGCGGAAGTCCTTGGCCACCTTGGCTATACGCTCTCTCTCAGCCTCCGGACCGCCCGCTTCCATTATCAGCCTAAGCCTCTTATTTACCTGAAGCAGCGTCGAAACTGCCGGTGTGAAAGGTGTCTGACCACGCTTTCCATCAAGCAGTGCCGCCTTCAGACTCAGATACATACACCTCTCAGGATTCTTCTCTATCCTCTCCAACGCCTCCGGTGAAAGAGCTGCGATCGATATTCCCGGAAATACTGCAAGCGCTTTCTGCGAGCCTGTAATAACAGCTGCCGCACCAAGCCCCTTCATATCCAGCTCATCCGCAAGAAAAGCCGAAATCGCATCCACTATCAGCAGTATTCCGTTTTCCTTGCAGAAATCGGAAACCATCTTCATGTCATATAGAACTCCCGAAGAAGTCTCATGCATATTTATCAGCAGTGCCGTGCAGTCCTCAAGCCCCTGCAGCTGTTCTCTTCTCAGCTGCTTTCCGAACTCACACTTCACCTCAAAGATCTCACGTTTATGAAGTCTGCAGAGCTCAGCAAATCTCGCACCGAAGCTTCCACCGTTTATGACTATAACCTTGTCGTCATCACTAAGTATATTCATGACGCAGGATTCCATAGCACCGGTTCCCGAAGCCGTAAGAAATACGCACCTCGACCCTTCAGGTGCATTCATCATCTCCAGCATAAGCTTTTCATTTTCAAACATTATCTCGGAAAACTCCGGTGTTCTGAAGTAAGGCGCCGAGCAACCTGTAACCTCAAGAATCTCCGGCGCGGACATTACCGGTCCGACAGTGAAATTAAGCATATTTCTACCTCTATCTTTTTTATAAACCATTACGTATCAATTCCACAAAAATCACTCAGTCCGACTATTTTCTATGAAGCTTTTCCTTAAGTATCCCCTTGAAATATCCGAACTGCTCGCTTCTTCCGAAGATGATAAGAAGTATCACATTCGGCAGGATCAGGCACAGCAGTGCATAAACAAGAAATACACTGATGCCGCCATCCGGAAGCAGAAGGTCCACTCCGTACGAAGCGATATAGGTCGTGCAGAATACCATGATAAATACAGCCAGGTAGCCTCCCATCTCAAGGAAATAGTCCGAATATCTTCTGTGGAACAGCTTAGTGTAAACATATTTCGGATAGCTGAAGCACCAGAGTGCGAGTGAGCTGACCAGTGTTCCCATGAACACTCCCGCAAGCCCGAACAGCTTCAGCAGCACGATTGATGAAACCAGATTAAGCAGGGATTCAATGATCGGAACAAATCTATTCTCGTAGAAGATTCCCGCAGCATCTGAAAATGAATTGAAGGTTCCCCTCATCAACAGCTGATAGAACTGTATAGACAGCATCATCGTAACGTAAACGCTGAGCAGGTATTTCTTACCAAACCACAACCCTATGAATGGCTGGATCATGACGAACATCGTTGTCGAAGCAAAGGCCGCTATCCAGAAGTTCATGAACCTCATCCTCTTAAATATCCTGAAGGAATGCTCCCTGTCTTCAGACACCAGCATATTTCCGACGCTCGGCGTCAGTGCTCCGATAGCCGGATTCAGAAGCTTTGTGGCCGCATCTGTAACGATGAAATAATTGTTATACAGACCGGCTGTCGTAAGTCCGAGAAAAACGGTTATCAGTATGTTGTCGGTTCCGTTGACCACGAAGGTCCCGATCTTATGAAATACAAGCGCGCCGACCTTCTTCTTGATATCCGCCAGCACAGAGCCCTCCAGCGGCTCAACCGACTTATTCTTTAGGAACGGATAGATCTTATCCGCTATCATTGCGATGACCACATTTTCAAATACCCTAAAGGCCAGCTTGATCAGAAGGTATGCGTAGAAATCGCGTGTGATATACAGTATCAGAAGCTGAGCTGTATTTACGCTTATCAGATAGATCATGTGGACCATGCTTATGAAGAAATTCTTCTGGTCAGCGTAAAGTATAGCCCTCTTATAGCTAAGGAAATAAGAAAATACAGTATCCGCCAGGAAGATCAGATAAACCAGCGTAAGGTTTATATCCACATCACTCTTGCCCGTTATATACGGAAGCACCGGGATCAGGCAGACGCCGATCACCGCGATCACCGCCGCGATCACACGGAAGGCCTTGCGATAGAACCTCATAAGTGACAGTATCATCCTTTCATCCCTGTCCTTAAGCGGTTTATAAAGATGAAATACCACTGCCTCGCCGATGCCGAGATCCGCTATA
>JAFXVI010000079.1 GCA_017524595.1 Lachnospiraceae bacterium
CATTTTTCATTATATCCATTATCTTTATTCTCCTCTTTATCTTCTATACAAAAATACTCTTTATTTTTCTGAACAGCCACTTTATCATTCCGATCATTCCCGCGGTTGCAGCCAGTATCGGCTTCCACAAAAGGATGCATAACCCTGCAAAAACAAGCGCGCATCCCCAAAGCGCCAGAGATGTGGCAAACGGTATATGACCGAATATAAATGCAAATCCTCCGAAAAAGCATGCAACAGCCGATATACCGAAAGCAAGCTCAACCGCATATACTGAAATAACGATTGCCCACAGTGAAACATACAGCGAAAATACTATAGCCAGAAATGCGATCGTAAGTGGGAACCATACAGGAAATCCGATTATCGCAAGGGCTATCCAGAGCGCCCCTTTTGAGCTCTTATTTGCCTTCTCGTGACTTTCCTTAACCTTATCAAGCATTAGTGCCGGCAGCGGTCTGTCAAGCCTTGCCTGTGCGACCACATGATCTATATCCTCCATCGCAGCAACCGCTTCCTCCTCACTCATGCCGTCTTCCATGCGGTCGGCGATCATTTCCTCATAGAACTCAACCATTCCGTCCGCACCCGGAATATCATTTTCATTAAGCCGGATCCTTAACTGATTTATATACTCATCTCTAAGCATTGTTCTCTCTCCTTGGATATGTATTGGTATATCTTGACAACTTCCTCCCATTCGTTCATAAGCTCCGTTATATGATCACGTCCGGCTTCTGTGATCTTATAATACTTACGAAGGCGTCCGTTGTGTTCCTGGGTAAACACTGTCAGCATCTGTGCGCCTTCCAGTCGCTTTAAGATCGGGTAAAGCGTCGACTCTGTGATGGTAATGAATTCATTTATGTCCTTTACCATCTGATATCCGTACGACTCGCCCTTCTCAAGCACTGCCAGCACACATGCGTCCAGGATACCTCTCCTGAATTGTGATTCCATACAGATAACTCCTTCCAAAATAATAAAAATACCGCTTGACGCATAATACTATATACCGCATAGTATTATATGTCAAGTAGTATTTTTAAAAAATTCAAAATCTTATGATCTACACCGCAATATACGCCCCGGCCTGAACCTTCCACATTTCTGCGTACTTCCGGTTGAGCTTAAGGAGCTCCTCATGGCTTCCCTGCTCAACTATGCGCCCGTCCTCAAGCATTATTATCCTGTCAGCGTTACGGGTCGTTGACAGACGATGCGATATGAAAATGACAGTCTTGTCACCCGTAGCCTTTAACATGGCGTGGTTAAGCTGGTATTCCGCTATCGGATCAAGAGCGCTTGAAGGCTCGTCAAGGATCATAAGTCCCGCATCCTTGTAGAACACCCTCGCTATTGCAAGCTTCTGGCTTTCGCCGCCCGAAAGATTGACCCCTTCCGTTGAGAACTCAGTTGTAAGCTCTGTCCTAAGTCCGTTCTTAAACCTGTCTATCCTTTCAATAAGTCCGCTGTCCGTAAGAGCGCTTCGAACCCGGCTTTCATCCGCATGTTCCGAAACATCCAGGATAACGTTTTCGGTAACGTTTCCTCCGAATATCATAAAGTCCTGAAATACCGTACCGATAGTATCTCTGTACTTTTTCACATCATATCGCTTTATATCTCTGCCGTCAGCAAATACAGCTCCTGACTTTACATCATACAGACGCATGAGAAGCTTCACAAGGGTTGTCTTTCCTGCGCCGTTATAGCCAACGAGAGCTATCTTCTCTCCGGGCCTTATATGAAGGTTTAAATCCTTAATGAGCATATCCGTATTTTTGCCGTATGCAAACGAGACGTCTTTAAGCTCAATATCCTTGGCTTTACTGTCAGGCACAAAATTTTCGTCTGAAACGATCGTCGGTTCATATGAAAGAAACTTCCTTATCTTCCCGACATACAGGCTTGTCTCACAGGCAAACGGATAAGTCTCTGAGAATACTTTCATGCTCCTCTTAAGCCTTCCGAACGAACCATACAATATCGCCACCGTTGAAAATGACAGGTTGTGGAGCACTGCCGACTGATAAACAAGATAGGAGATAAAAAGCACATCCGAGAACAGATTGTTGCAGATATATTCCTTGATAAATCCGAATATCCATTTCTTAAAAGCATATTTCTTTTCTACACGGTACACCTCATCATTAGCCTCTTCGAAGCGCTTAAACAGAACATCCGACACGCCCGGATTAAGCCTTATCTCCTTGGCGTAATCATTAAGATAATATATCCTCTTTGTGTAATCCCTCTTCCTTGCCGCCGGTACGCTCTCTACCTTCACAAGAAAATTCTGCTTATTATATATCTGTTCAAAAATCAGCGAGAGAATAAATGAAGCCAGGGCGAACAGCACTGATATCTTATCTTTCAATAAGAAAAATATCCCTGTCGAAACAAACGCAGTAAGTCCGCCGAGCGTATCCTGAACGAACTTGACCACCCTGTCTATCTGCTTATCAACTTCGGAGATCGCAAGCACCTGACTGTTATAGAACTCGGGATCATCATAACACTCAAGATCCATATCCCGTGCCTTACCATAAAGCAGCATCTTTACCCTCTCCCTGACCTTCGGGCGTTCCTTTTCAGCCATGTAGTCACCGGCAAAGACCGTAAATACCATGCCAAGAGTTATGGCTAGGGCAGCCAAGAGTATTATCATTCCGACTCTCTTAAACGGATAGCCAAACTCAGCTGCTTCAAGCACATAACCTATCAGTACGGTATGCTCAAAAAAGATCGACAGCTGGTTCCTCATCGAATCCACAGCCTGATAGATCACAAAGGAAGGCGACGCCGTAAGCATCAGCTTAAGCAGGAACATATTATTGGAAAAGACCTGTTTAACGGACTGTTTAGTGTTTTCCTTTTCATGATTTTGCATGCTCACAGTATCACCTCCTCCTCATTTTCGATCGCAAGATAATTCATGGCCTGCTTTTTATACATGGCCGCATAACTTCCGTTTGCCGCCATAAGCTGCGCATGGGTCCCCTCTTCTATGAGCGTCCCGTTTTCAAGCATAAAGACCTTGTCACAATTCTTAACGGATGAAAGCCTGTGCGAAATAAAGAGCATCGTATGATCGCTGCCTTCCCTGATTATGTTATTGAACAGATCATATTCAGCTATAGGATCAAGCGCGCTCGATGGCTCATCGAATATCTTCATCGGTGCATCCTTGATAAAGGTCCGTGCAACCGCAACTTTTTGACTTTCACCGCCGGAAAGCACCACACCGTTTTCATCAAATTCCTTCGTCATCATGGATTCTATGCCATCATCAAGCTGCTCTATCCTGTCAAGAACACCTGCCTTCTCAAGCGCCTTCCTTACCATATCGTCCTCGTTATCATAGTGCCGCCCCATCAGCACATTTTCCTTAACCGTCATGCCAAACAGCATATAATCCTGAAACGTTGTCGCAAATATATCCCTGTACGCCTTAAGGTTATATTCGCGGATATCCTTACCGTTATAAAGGATCACGCCTTTTGTCGGATCATACAATCTTAACATGAGCTTGATTATCGTAGTCTTGCCAGCACCGTTATGTCCGACAAGGGCTGCAGTACAATCCTTATCTATGACAAACGAAAGATCATGGATGATCTCCTTGTCATTATACGCAAACGACACATCCTTAAACTCAATGCTCTCAAAATCACGCAGCGGCATCTCCCCGTCCTGATCCTCGGGTATAGTCTCCACGTATTCAAGGAAGCTCTTTAAGTTATTGATGAACATTCCGTTCTTCATTATCTCCATGACGTTCTCAAATACCCTGATAAGTATCCACGTCATCGCAACCATAAGACTGGTCATTATCGTCAGCTCGGGAAGGTCAATGGTGCCCGTCACCCTGTTCCTGTAGATCGCATAAAACAGAACACCTTCAAATATGACCGTGAATGTAAACATGATCCTCAGAAAGCTTAACGAGCAATTGGCAAAAGCATACTTTATCGCCACTCCTACATTCCTGTCCGTCGCTTCCCTGTACTGCTTCTTCATAAGAGAGAACACTTCCGAAAGCCTTATCTCCTTGGCTCCGTCCGGAAGATACATCATACGGCTGACATAGTTAAGCACTTTCTCATTTGGCGCCTGCTCCTTATATCTTTTAAATTCATATCTGTTCTTTAGGTTACCAAACAGGAAATTGCCCAGCAGGGGAGAAATGATGAACAGTATCGCATAATGGTCGATCTCAAACATAAGCCAGAATACAGTTACCGAGGCCACCATCCCTATCGAAGCTCCCAGTATCCCCCTAACTATCGCAGTTATCTTCTCTTCGGCGCCGTCCATCGCCATGGTATAGCGGTTGTAAAAATCAGCATCCTCATAGCATTTAAGTTCCACGTTCTTAGCCTTGGCATACAGCTTCTTATAAATGCCTCCGAATAGCCTGTTTGTCTGGAGAGGATATACCACATTTTCAACATAATCCGTATAGATATAACATGTAAAAAAAATCGCTCCGCTTATAAGTATGAATCTAAATATCTGATCAAAGTCCTTCCCTTTTGAAAGGCCGTCAACGATCACCCTCATGAAAAATCCGTCAAAAAATACCCACTCACCATGGCCTATAAGCCATAGAAAAAATGAGTGGACTATGATACCCGGACATATCTGAGCCGCCTGTTCCATGGCGTACCATGCATTCTTCATGGTCACCCGGAAAGACAGCTTGTCTTTGTTCTCTTTCGGCATTTGCCTGTTTCCTTCCCAAATCCTTTATGTTCTTAAACTCACGAACAATATAATATCCTAAAAATCTTTCTTGTTCAATCACTTCCGTAAACACGCATAACGCTGACCATGGCATTATAAAACCGGCTGATTATCGTATCAGCCGGTCTAAATCTTACACTGTTATCTTAAATATCTGCTTACTGATCGAGTATCCCTGCCGCTTCCTGTAAAAGCTCGATTATCGGCAGATGCTGCGGACATACTTTCTCACACTGTCCGCAGGCAATACAGGCAGAAGCCTTGCCCGAACGGGTGACAAGCCCTGAATAAAAGTTCTTTGATCTCCAGTCATCAGGATAACGGCGGAGAGTATTTATAGTTCTGAAAACATCAGGTATGCTTATCTTCATAGGGCAGCCCGGCGTACAGTATTTACATGCCGTGCATCCTATCTGAGGGATGCTCAATATCTCTTCCGTAACCTTATCGATCACATTCATCTCCGCATCTGTTATGGGTTCAAGATCGGTAAATGTGTCTATGTTATCATTCACCTGATCGATGTTCGACATTCCCGAGAGTACGGTCATCACTCCCGGAAGTGATGCAGTGTAGCGAAGCGCCCATGAAGCTATGGATCTATCCGGATGTACAGCCTTGAACTTAGCCTCAATTTCAGGTGCCATATCGGCAAGCATTCCTCCCCTTACCGGCTCCATGATTATAATGGGGATATTTCTGTCACGCAGTATGTTATACAGTTCCTCCGACCTTACTACCGGATTGGTCCTGTCAAGATAATTAAGCTGGATCTGCACAAATTCCATCTCTGGATGCTCATCCAGTATCTTTACTAAAAGTTCGGGACTCCCGTGATATGAAAAACCCAGATGCTTTATCTGTCCCTCTTCCTTCTTCTTAAGACCCCAGCTGAAGCAGTCATACTTTACATATGTATCATAGTTGGAACCGTCCTCTACCGAATGGAGCAGATAAAGATCAAAGAAGTCAACACCCGCCCTTTCAAGCTGTTCGTTGAATATCCTCTCAATATCGCTTTCTTTTTTTATCTCCCATGCAGGAAGTTTGGTAGCTATCATAAAGCTGTCCCTTGGGTATCTCTTAACAAGAGCCTCCCTTGCAGCAGTCTCCGAATTCCCTCCATGATAAACATACGCTGTATCAAAATAGCACTTGCCCATCTTCATATACGCATCTACCATCTTGCAGACATGATCCATGTCGATCACCCCGTTTACTTCCGGCAGACGCATCAGGCCAAATCCCAACTTGGGCATTTTACTAAGATCAATACTCATATAAGCCTCCTTTTCCGGTAAATGATCACGTTTTAAGTCATCTTTTCAAAGATAACCATGTTGCTAAAATCATCATATCACAAAATCAACATGTTATCTTATGATTATATGTTTTCCGGGCACGAAATGGCTTCTTATATTTTGACTTTTTCAGGGTCATTTTTTGTTTTGACTTCGGAAAAAAGGCTGCACTGCAAGTCATGCAGTACAGCCTGAATTTCGATCTTATTATGTCCGGCAGCTCAACTAATGTCCGCAACAGATTCGCCTTCAATGAGCCGCCCGTCTATTACCATCCTCTGTATGAGAGTTGTCTTGGGATTTTCTATAAGATGAATCAGCTTTTCTGCAGCTATACGTCCTATCTGCTCGGTATCCTGCTCAAGAGTGGTAAGC